>DPJQ01000261.1:6036-31670 GCA_003542935.1 Lachnospiraceae bacterium
ATTTTCCCGCGCCGTTTTCTCCCACCAGCGCGTGGACCTCACCCCGCTTAAACGTGATATTTACATGGTTCAGTGCCTGGACGCCCGGATAGGTTTTGGATATGTCTTTTAACTCTAAAATAGCCTTTTCATCCATAGTGCCCAATTTCCCCTTTTCTTTTCCGGTTTCGGGAAAAACCGCATCCGGCTTTTCCCGAAAATATCTGTCTGGTATCTGCTTACTTGATATTGTAGCCGAGCTGCTCCGCTACCGTCTCCACGTTCTCCCTGGTCACTTTTGTCTCGGGATATGCCGTATTTTTCGGATATTCTTCTCCCGCAAAAATTTTCTGCAGGACGTCCAAAATAGTTTCCGCGTGAAGCGCACCGCCGCCCAGGCTCATGGCCCCGCGAATGGAATCCTCCTGATAGATCGCTTTCGCTACTTCCTCAGTACAGTCCACGCCAAAGATGCCGAAATCATCTGCTTTCAGTCCCATACCGTTGGCCGCTTCTTTACAGGCAAGGGCTCCGCCGTCTCCAATTGTCACACAGACCTTGATATTGGGGTTCGCCGTCATGGCGCTCTCTGCCTGGGGCAGTATTTCCGCCGTCGTTGTCCCGGAGATATAAGACACGACCTTCGCCTTGGGCGCAAGCTCTTTCAGCGCCGCCTCCATACCTTCTACACGTTCCACCAGTACGTCGTACTCCGGCGCGTCATTGATCAACACCTCACAGCCGTCGGGAAACTTCTCATTGATCCATTCCGCCGCCATGGACGCCACACTGTATCCCACATCGTAATTGCGCACCATCATATCGGCAGTGTAATTGGATATCTCATAGCCCAGGGCAAATACGGTAGTACCGTTCGCGATCACGTCTTTCATGTAATCTCCCATGGAATCCGTATCTTTTGCCCCCACAACAATGGCTTTGCAACCCGCCGTGATAAAGTTTTCCACCTGGTCGATCTGCTCGTCGGAACTGTCGCAGCCCACCGCCGTCACATCGAATCCGTAATCTTTGCCTACTTCCATCATGTGGTTGGCGCAGTCGGCCCAGACCGGATTGGCCAGGTCACCGAAAGTCACTCCCACCTTGATCAGTTCACCCGAGGTTTCCGTGCCACTCCCCTCTGCCAAATCCGATGCACTGCTCTCCTGTGTGCCGGAGGAAACAGCCGCCTCCGATGCCGCACTGCTCTTTGCCTCTGATGTCCCGCTGCTCTTCACCTCTGATCCGCCGGATGAAGATGAATTTCCTCCTGCGCCGCACCCCGCCAAACTACAGGCCATAACTCCGGCCAACAGCATCGCTATCCATTTTGAACTGTTGTTTCTCATACCTTCCTCCTTGAAAATATTTATTACCTGTTCGTGTAACTGTTCAGTACCTTCACAGTTACAATGCAAAATTCATTTAAAATCGTCTTCGACGATGGAATTTTGCACTCCTGAATCATACTTTTACGGTCTCAGCAGTACACCGAAGGCGTCCCGTGGGAAATGCTTCGACCTGTGCTGAACATTTACCTGTTCGTTATCATTTTGTCTTCAAGCTTGAATTATTGTTAGTATACAGACTTTTTAGAGAGGATTAAAGGAGACAAATACACGATAAAGTGGAAAAAAACGAGAAAAAAAGACAACCTCTGTACGGGCTGTCTTTTTTATCGTTTTATATCTTATGTCAATTCATGAATCATCCTCGTGGTTTCGGGAATGATCGTATGGAACTCATCCTTTTCGTAGATTTTAATATATTTTTTATTATACGTCAGGACAATCACCTCACAGGTCTCGATCAATTCCTGAGCATTTTTGGAAAAAATACCGATGGGCGCATAATTGTGGCAGATCACGGACAGGTATTCCTGCATTTTTTCAATCTCTATTCCCTGAAGGTTTAAATTGGGTTCCTCCAAAAGAATACTCCGCACATTCCCTACCAAAAGCCAGCGGTATATGGACAATAGCTTCCGCTCAAAATAGCTTAATTCTCCCAGTGTCTTCACCTTGGGATCCAGGTCAAAATATCGTAAAAACTCCATTCTGAGATAATTGCAGAGTTTATGGGACAGAAAAACTTTGCGCCCATCCGTCCTGCAGCGTACAGCGAAGGCCAGATTCTCGCCCAAATTCAGGTTGTACATCAGTTCTTCCACGCTGTTTGTACCGATCAACAGATGGCCTTTTTTATGGTCAACCGTCTTCCCCAGGGATTCGCCGCCGACAGAAACCTGCCACTGTCCATCCTGAAACTGCTGAAGATATTCCAAAAAACCCACTTTTGAGTCGATGCCAAGATCATAATATCCGATAATGCGGTATTCTTTCTCCACACCGTCCGGATGTCTGGCCAGAAATTTTCCGGCCGAACTGGTTTGTTTTTCCTGTTTTTCTTCTATCGCCCTCACATCCGGCAGGACATACAGCAAACGGTACGCCGCAATTTTCTCCCAGGTAATGTCCGGCTGGAACAAAAGCTTCGCATCACAGCCCGCACGCAGCAGCACGCATTTAGAACAAATCGGAAGAAACTGCGCCGGCTGCCTCTGTAGGAGAATCCACGATATATCCATATCCGCAAGCATACGAATCAATCTCTGCATGTGCAGGATCTCCCGCATACTGTATTTATTTTCCAGGCCGTCCACAATCAGAACTCTCGCACCCTGGTAGAGCATTCTGGCCACACATACCAATTGTTTTTCAAAATGGGAAAATGAGGCCACACTCTCTTCCGGTTTCTTTTGCAGTCCGACCATATCCAGCAGCTTCTGTACTGTGCGATGCGACCGGCCCCTGGGGATAACCACTTCTTTCCAGGCTGTTTTTTTCATCACACAGATATTCTCCATCGCCGTGAAACCTGAAACGAGCTGATGCCGCTCATCTATATAAAATACGCCGTTGCCGTAAGCCCTCTGGTCATCCCATTCTGTCTGTTTCCGTCCGCCGCAATGGATACTCCCCCCACTGAATTTCTGTCTGCCGAGAAGAATGTCCCTGATCAGATACTTTTCCACATCCGTATTCGCCACCAGATAGACAACTTCTCCGCTGCTGACCGTGAGGTTAAAATCTCTCAGATTCACGTTGCCGGGAATATCCGTATACATATGGGAAAGCCTCAATATTTCTTTCATCACATTTCACCCGGTTCTTTTGCTATCCTGTAGGGCATGGATACCTCCACATCCGTCCCCATTCCCAGTGTGCTGTATATCCTCACACCATATTCATCCCCGTATTGCAGTTTGATCCTGCTGTTTACATTGACCAGCGCAATACCTGTGCTTTTTGAATCGTTCTTGCTCAGTGTCCGATTATGGATCATACTGTGATTGATCTCCATGACCCGCTCAAAGGGCATACCACAGCCATTATCCGAAACAAAAATATGAATGTCCTGATCACTTCTGTGGATCTTTATATTCACAACACCGCCCTCTTTTTTCTGCTCCATCCCATGAAACACGGCATTTTCCACCAACGGCTGTAAAGTCATCTTCGGAATGACAGCTTTATACACCGATTCGTCCATGATTGAGAGCGTCAGGCGAAACCGATTGTCAAAACGAAACTGCTGGATTTTAAAATAATTTTGTATATTTTCCAGCTCTTCCTCCAGTAACACAAAATTTTTCTTATTACTGACACAGTAACGGTAATAGCGGGATAGCGTCTCTACAATATCCGCCAGCTCATCATACTGGGCCATCATCGCCTGGCTTCGCACGGCCTCCAGAGTATTATAAAGGAAATGCGGATTGATCTGGCTCTGCAGAATACTGTATTCCAGCTGCTTTGTACTCAAAAGATCTCCGTATTTTTTGTTAATCTTCTGTTTTAATGATGCCGATACCTCGCCGATTAAAACCGAACCGCTCTCCTCCATGGTATCCAGATAATCATCCCTGGTCAACTCATCTAAAAGCTCATAAAGCATCCTTTTGTACAGACGGTACTGTCTGGCCAGATAGAACAGACACACAAAAAACACCGCCAGGAAAAATAAATTTACGGCCAATCTGACTTTTCTGTCCATGGAAATCAAAGAGCAAATGAAGAAAATCATGCCGGCCAGCAGACCGGAAAGCCATATGACCCAATCCCGATCCTGTTTCATTTTATTATCCATCTCGCCCTCTTTATATGTGCAGATTATGAGCATGCATGGAGGACAACAGCTTTTTATATTCCGTCGGTTTCACACCATACAATGATTTAAAGGTTTTGCTGAAATATTTGACATCCTGATATCCCACCATCTCGGCAACCCGGGCGATTGTGTATCCCGGCTGCTTCAGCAATTTTTTCGCATTCTCCATCCGCACCTCTGTCAGATAGGCGTTAAACGTCTTCCCTACATTCCGTTTGAATATATTGCCGAAATACGCACTGCTGAAATGCAGCCTTTCCGCCACTTCCGCCAGATTGATCTGCCTGCTGAAATTCTGCTGAATATACTGTTTGGCCGCATAAATCGGATAACTCTCTCTCTGAGAGACGGCTTCCGCCATCTGTTCTACTAAAAGAACGGTCTTCGTCTTCAAAATCCAGAGATAATTCGACAAGTCGGAAGCCTGTTTTAGGGAAATCCGCAGTTCTGAAAGCCCTTTATTCACCAGCGCACTGTCCATCTCCGTAAATACCTGTATGAGACAGTCCTCGATAGTTTTTCTCAGCTCCATAAGGATTTGTCCGTTTTTTAGCCGTCCCCTGTTTTTTTCGATAATTTCAGATATATCGCTGAACCATTTTTTTATCTCGAAAGGCTGCAGCTTCTCCAAAAGCTGTTCCAGTTCCCTGAATTTTTTGACCGGAATGAACTGGTGCAGTCCGGCCGTTTCCCCGGGCAGGCGCTCATAGAAAAGCAGATGCTTCTCCCCATAGAGTAAATGGGACAGTTCTGCAATCTCCGCTTCTCCAAGCGAATACCGTATCCTGTCCGGCTCTGTGGTGGAACTTCCAACACCCATGTACATCTGAAATTCCCCGTATGCTTTGGCCATCCTGCCGATGCTTTTATAAAATTCCTGTATTTTATCCATAAGAATCTGATGGCTGCCCGCAGAATAATTTAGAATCAGGTAAATTCCGGTGCCTTCTGTTTTCACAGCCACTTCAAAGCAACACGCAAAATACTTCTGTATTTTTTCCATAAATCTTTCTAAAAACAGGTTTTCATGCTCTGAAATTGAAAAAGGGAAATTCAGAAAGCCACCCAAAAAACAGCCTTGATCAAAAGACATGCAGTATTGCTCATTCAATTCCCTGACCGTGATGCCTTCCCGGACACGGCCTGCCTGGACAGCCGTTATACAGGCTGCCTGCAGAGAACGCCTGTTTTTCTGCAGCAGGATCGCATTCTCCACCTGCTGCTGTTTCCGGCTCAGGCTGTTACAGGCTTTCTGGAGGGTGTCGTTAAGCTGCTTTTTATCAAGGGGCTTGAGCAGATAGTTGACAATATTGTACTGTATGGCCTGACGGGCATATTCGAATTCTGCGTATCCACTGATAATGATAAAGCAGATATTGCGGCTCATACCGTATTTTTCATTTACCTTGTTGATAATCTGTAAACCGTCATACACCGGCATACGGATATCCAGCAGAGCGATATCCGGTTCTTTTTTCTGGATGCTTTCCCAGGCATCGTCCCCGCTGTGGCAGACATCTACAATCTCTATGCCAAGTTCATCCCAGTTTCCCATAGCCTGTATCAACTGACAAATTTTATTTTCATCATCTGCGATTAGCGCTTTATACATCTTTCTTCCTCCGCCTGTTTTGCCGCCGTCACCTCAGTATCGTCTCCAACACCTCAAGGCTCTTGAACTTCCTGTCCGTGTATCTCTCCACATGACGGCCCATGACCATCTCAAATTCCCGCAGGACTTCGTCCGTCACCGTGAATGTAAACAGTTTTTTCATCTCGCAGGACACCACAAACTGCATCGTATAAACCAGAGACGTACTCACCGCCATCCCCGCCCCTTCCTTCGGCATAGCCGTCCGGCAGTTCTCACAGATCAGGCCGCCCCGGGAAGCGCTGTAACTGACCAGGTTTTCCTCTGATCCGCAGAGAACACAAGAAAACACGTTGGGATACTCACCGTTGATCGCCATGGCCCGCAGCTCAAAGATACGGCGAATCAACCGGTTATCCAGATGCGGATTTATGAGGGCCCGACAGGACAGATAGAGGAGATTCAGCATATCTCTCTCCGGCTTTTCGTCACGCCCGTAATAGTCGGCAAATTCCAAAAAATAAAAGCCGTAATACACACCGGGAAACTCCGATGCCAGCTCCGTAAAATAGTGTGTCACCTGAACCTGGGCCAGCGTGTAAGCCGTCCGCCCCTCATAAACCACGAACTGCCCAAACACAAAAGGATTGGCGGCGGCCATCATGGGGCTGCCCGTCCGGCGCACTCCCCGGGCAAAGGCCGTGATCCGGCCCCGCTCCCTGGTCAAAAGCACCAGACGTTTGTCGTACTCCCCCGACGGCGCCGCCGCCAATACGACCCCCGTCACAGTCAAAGGCTCACTCATAGCACCTTACAATTCCTTTTTGTTGTATCCGAAATTTTTCATCTGGATATCACTGTCCCGCCAGTCTTTGCGCACCTTCACCCACAGTTTTAAGTTCACCTGCTGCTCCAGCATCCGCTCAATCTCATAGCGGGCGTTACTTCCGATCTTTTTCAGCATGGCCCCCTGCTTGCCGATGATGATCCCTTTATGTGAATCCCTCTCACAGACGATCGTAGCCTCAATATCCGTCAGGCCGCCGCTTTTCCGTTCCCGCATTTTATCCACCGTCACGGCGATCCCATGGGGAATCTCGTCTGCCAGGGCATGGAGGGACTTCTCACGGATCACCTCCGCCACGATCTGGCGCACAGGCTGGTCCGTCACCGTATCCTCGTCAAAATACATCGGTCCGCAGGGCAGGTAACGGAAGATCACATCCAGCACCGAATCCGTATTGATCTTCCGCAGGGCAGATACCGGCAGTATCTCATCAAAGGGATAAACTGCCCTGTAGCTGTCCATAAATCCCGGCAGCTCTGCTTTTTTCACCGTATCCACCTTATTCATCACCAGCACCACCGGTTTTTTCGCATGGACAAGCAGTTCCGCTATGTGGCGCTCTCCTGCCCCGATGAAACTCGTAGGCTCCACCAGCCACAGGATCACATCCGCGTCCCCGAAAGTACGCTCCGCCGCCGTGACCATGTACTCTCCCAGCTTGTTTTTCGCTTTGTGAATACCCGGCGTGTCCAGAAAAATGATCTGTCCCCGCTCACAGGTATACACCGTCTGAATCCGGTTTCTGGTAGTCTGGGGTTTATTGGATGTTATAGCGATCTTCTGGCCGATCAGCCGGTTCATCAGCGTCGATTTTCCCACATTCGGTCTGCCGATGATCGCCACATAGCCGGATTTAAACTGTTTGTCCATGTATTTTCTCCTCTACAGCAGGTTTTCCACCTGGCCGAACAGGCCGGCGTTTTCCTCCACCGCCGTCTCACTGCCCACCACGCAGAGATTCCCCTGATCCATGACGGCCTCCACCAGCCCGGACAGGCCGCAGATATCCTCCGGTGTGGCCGCAAGCACCTGGTCGCGCTCCTTTTGCAGCATCTCCTCCGTGATTCCCGAGAACCAGGCGTTCAGAGATACCTCACCCTTCGCGCTGGGTGTGAGAGGCGTATCCATATCGCTGACGGCTCCAATCACATACTGGTCCATGGTGCGCTCATCCGCCTCAAAATCCGCCACATATGCCGCCGCTCCCTCAAAGACATCCACGGTCTCCTTCAGATGGGGATCGCGGTAGGACACAAAACTGGTATCTCCGTTTCTTCTGAACAGATTCATACAGCCGTAGGCGCCACCCTTCACACGGATATTCATCCAGAGATAATCATAGCTCATAATCACCTTGAGGATCCGCAGCGCCCCCGTATACTCATATCCGGCTTTGCGGAAATTCCCGCAGCGGGCCACGTACTGTACCTGGCCGGCCGTTTTCAAGCCTTCATTTTTCTGTACCGGTTCCCATGTAAAGCCTCCGGCATCCACCGGATCGGTGTACAATTCATCGCAAAGGCCTTTAATCTCTCCCTCCAGGCCTCTGTATCCCTCTTCATCCGCCGTAATACTGACGGTCAGAAGCTCCGGCCTGAAGATCATCTTCATCAGCTTCTGCAGGTTCTCTACCAGCAGAGATTGTTTTTCTTTAAAGTTCTCTTCCTGTTCTTTAATAAAACGGGCATAGGCTACGCCGCCGATGCGGTCCTGAAATCCCGCCATGGCCGAGTAATAGGAATTTGCCCGCAGCACCGCCGTGGAATGACCGGCCGCCGCCAGTGACATCTGATTCTCCGCCTTGATTTGAGATAAAATCTCATACAATCTCCGGGTATCTGTCAGACGGGAAGTAAGCAAAATCTCCCTGATCATGGAAAAGACAAATTCCCGCTGGCTATAGAGATATTTTGATCTCACGCCGAACATCCTGCGGCAGCCCATCGCATCTTTCTCATCATTAAAGATCTGGAGACCGCAGGAGATCCCTCCCGAGGAAGCATTGATCTCGTGAAACAGCTCGCCGAAGGTATAATGCTCCGTACCGATATAGCCCAATACAGATTTCAGGAGACTCATGTAAGGGATCAGCTCATCCGGCACCCTGCTGGTGTCAAACAGAAGCTGCAGATAGGCGATGCCGTTGGTAAATACATTATGGTGCAGAACCGTGATCCCCTCCACGGTATGCTCCGTATTATACAGTTTCATGGCCTCTTTACGGATGTCCGACCGCTTCAGGAGGGGGATGCAGGCTTTCATCTCCGGCGAATCCTCCTCATCCTGATACTCCTCGAGACGGCGTGTGGCTTCCACCAGCTTCTCCAGCTCTTCCCGGGACATCTCAGCCTTTTGGGCCGCCATCGCCTGCTCGCGCTCTTTCTCCTTTTTCACCTCCAGCCCGCGCTCCGGCACACTGACCAGCACAGAACTATGCGCATTCTCAAGAAAATATCTGCGGATCAGGGATTCAAAATATCCCTCTTTTGCTTTTCTGCGCAGATCTTCAAATATTTTCAACTGTTTCAGATAGTCAAATGGCGCCCCGTCATCGTAAAGCCAGCTGCCAAAGGTATCCATACCGTAAATCAATCCCTTCGGATAGGAGGCAAAATCCGCCTCGCGGAAACGGAATTCAAAATAATTAATGCCGGAGGCAATGGCCTTCTCCGGGATTCCCTCCCTGCAGGTCTTCTCCAGTTCCTCCCTAATCAGCGACAGGAAACGCCCTTTGTCAGCGGCCTCGGCATTCTTGGCCATAATGGAGAAAAACGGCTGCAGGATCCCGTCCTCGTAACTGCTGCTCACATCTTTGCCGATCCCCTCGTCCAGCAAACGCTGTTTAACCGGCGCCCCCGGAGCGGATAAAAGCACATAATCCAGGATCTGCATGGCCAGGTTCAGCTCCACATCCAACCCACTGCCCACGACCAGATTGTAAGTCAGATAGGTATTCTGCTCCAGGGGATCCGAATCCAGCACCGGATAGGCAATCTCTTTCTCTACCCGCTCTTCAAAAGGTTTCTGGGACGGGATCGCAGAGTCCACCGGACGCTCTTCAAATTTACTCAGATACGCTTCATCCAGCCAGCGCAGTTTCTCCGTCATATCCATATCGCCATACAGATAGATGTAGGAGTTGGAGGGATGGTAATATCTCCTGTGGAAATCCAGGAATTCTTCATAACTAAGCTGCGGAATGCAGGCCGGATCACCGCCGGATTCCACGCCGTAAGGTGTATCCGGGAACAGGGAATTGAAGATCTCCCGGTTCAGGAATTCCTCGGCGGAGGAGAACACCCCTTTCATCTCATTGTAAACCACACCGTTATATTTCAGCGGCCCGTCCACCGATTCCAACTGGTAGCTCCAGCCCTCCTGGCGGAATATCTCTTCTCTGTCATAGATATTCGGATAAAATACCGCGTCCATGTACACATGCATCAGGTTCTGAAAATCCTGATCATTGCAGCTGGCCACCGGATAGATGGTCTTGTCCGGATAAGTCATGGCATTCAGGAACGTATTCAGGGAACCTTTTACCAGCTCCACAAAGGGATCTTTCAGCGGAAAATTTTTAGAACCACACAGTACGGAATGCTCAAGGATATGAGCCACACCGGTGCTGTTTTTAGGCGGGGTACGGAAGCCCACAGTAAATACTTTGTTGTCGTCATCGTTTTCCAGAAGCAGAATCCTGGCTCCTGTCTTTTTATGCCGCAACAGGGTTCCTCCGGCATGGACGTCGTCGATCTGCTCACTGAGCTGTACTTCGTAAGTTTCAGGCACGATCCTGCCGTTTGCTGTTTTTTGCGTATTCATCATTTATTTTCTCCTTTTTGAGGTTGCTATCGTTGGCGGCTGTTCGCGGGCGATCCGGATTGAGTGCTATTGGACGGTGGCATACAGGGATGTCACTTTTTCCAGCAGGCCGGGATTAGCTGTTTTCCATTCATGGAAACTCAGTCCTGCGGACTGGGGCAATGCTCCCAGGGCAATTAAATATTCTGTCAGTTTCTGTTGGGGAATCTGACCCACGGGACGCCATCTGCCGGCATCGTCCCGACTTTCCACACTAAACCACAATTTACTGACTAAACGACTGTTTTCTCCGCCATTCTCCGGCCGTTTTATCTCTGCCAGAAATCGCAGGTCTATATCCGAAATATCGCCGCAGGCATCTTTGCATCCGGCCACCGTGAAGGCCGGCAGTATACCGTCGGCAAAACCCAGTTTTTTTGTTTCTTTTAACAGCACATGCTCAAACATCTGGGCATCACAATTTGACCTGACACACAGGCCGCATAAAGTCTGCACCGGGGAAGCTTCAGCCGCCGTGAAGGCGCCGTCGGACATACTGTCCGCGGGCCAGCTCACCTCCTCGGCCAGCAGATTACATACGTAGAAATTCATCCGGGAATCCAGACGGAATTCCACATCCTCGATCTTCTCCACCGACCGTAAAAGCTTCTGCCAGAAGGCCACATTGATCACGCCGCCCAACGGATGATAGCGCACCGCGTACAGATCGTCCTGCTTTTGCTTGAGGACCCGGGGGCCGCAGGTAAAGTTGCCGGTTCCGGTTTTTGTGATCTCCGTTTTTTCTATTTCCACGGGCCGGCATTCCTCATCCGGCAGGGCGGCCAGGGTCTGCCAGAACAGAGCACGGTATTCGTCGGCATCCGCCGCACGGCCCCGGACGGCAAGCCCTACATTTATATAAGAAAGAAAACGTCCCGCCTCAACTCTGTCAGCCAGCTGAAATAGAGAGGCTCCCCTGTTTTTCACTTTCATTTCGTCCGGCCCCGCCTGATGAGGCTGCCGGTCTCCTGCCGGATCTTTGGCCCATATCCCGAACAAACCGCCTTCTGCGGCACTAAAAACCATATCACAATTCTTTCCCTCTTCCGGGAGCCCGGGAAGATTAGAAAAATAAACGGTAAAAGGGCACTCCGGACTTACGCCGTCAGTAGAATCCTCACATTTCGAATCATGCTCCCTCAGCCATCCGCGTGCCGCATCGGCATAGGGAGACACATCGAAACATTCCCCCTCTTCCAGACCGGACAGCGGTGCGCAGAGCACGTTCCTTTTTTCCCGGGCATAGGCGCTTCCACACAGGATATCCGCCTTCGCGGCTTCCGCCAGAAACTCCGCCAGTATCTCCCTGCGCAGGTTCCAGACGATCACGCTGCCGCGCTGATTCAGGGTGGTTTTGTTTATCCTGTATTTTTTCACACTATCCGCCAGAAATTCCAACTGCCTGCGGGTCATTCTTCCGTTAAAATACAGTTCCGCCACACAGCCGTTGCCCGGCTTTTTTTCATATAGTTCTTCTGTCATAGTATACACACCATATCCTGTTTTAACCATATCTGCGGATTACCACAATCCTCGTAACTGTTCAGTACCTTTACAGTTACGATGCAAAATCCATTTAAATCGTCTCTGACGATGGGATTTTGCACCCCTGAATCATTCTTTTACGGCCTCAGCAGCAAGTGCTTCGACCTGTGCTGAACAGTTACCAATCCTCCATTATTGTAACAGGCCTGCCGTCGGTAATCAAGAAGCAAAAAAGCGGAACACATCCGCCTGCCTCCACGAAACCGGGACAGGCGGATGTGTTCCTTATTTTGGGAAAAACATGGAAATACCATATTATCAAATATCACTATACGTTTTTACCCTCTATCTCCACAAATTTGGTCTGGTTCATCAGCGGATGCCGCAGACGGATCGCGCCCTCCACCGGGCAGGCCATCACGCAGGAACCGCAGTAATAACACTCCCCGGGATACATCACGACAGGATGTTTCCCTTTTTCGGCGTCCGGCAGTAAAATATCCACCTGGCACACGGACGCGCAGCGGTTGCAGCCGACACACAGGGACGGATCAAAGGCGATCGGCATCACACTGCTGGAAACAGGCATCGCCGTAAACTCAATCTTTTTCATAACCTGCAGCCTCCTTACGGTAATCCTGATTGTGGGCCTCATAGCCGGATTTCACATCGCCGTAATAATCCTTGGGAACACGGCGGCTTATGACCTCGCCTTCCTCCTGCCGGATCGTGATAAAGCAGTCGTCCTCCGGCGGATCTGTCTCGGGATAATCGCTCCGTTCAAAGCACAGGGGTACGGAACTGGATTTACGCAGCATACACGCCTGCAGGATCAGCCTGCTGACCGTCAGGATATCCAGCACCTCGTGGGTACGCATCAATTCATGGGGATTTCGGCAGACAAGCTGAGGCACAAAATCTTTCTCATAGCTCTCCAGAAGCTCCAGCCCCTGCCGCAACAGCATATCATTTTTCACACCGCCGCAGTAATTCTGCATGGCCTTGGCGATCGCCTTATTCAGCTCGCGCCAGTCCAGGCCGTCCTTTACAAACAAGGGCGCATAGAGCCGCTCCTTTTCCCGCTCGATCTCCCCGCGCTCCGGCGTTTCCAAACCATACCCTTCACATGCCGCTGCCGCCTTCCGTCCGGCATAATAGCCCGTGGCCGCGGCAAAACCGCAGCAATCCGAGGCATAGAGCTGATCCCCGGCCGCATAGACCCCGGCGATGTTGGTTTCCAGGTTCCAGTCATGGAAAATCCCTCCCGGCGCGCCGAAAAGCTGCCTCTCCTGGGGCAGAAAAGCCGCCGACTGCCAGCCCGTGCCGTAGGACTGCAGGCGGTGCCTGGCCGGGTCAAAGCCGCGCCGGTTCAGGTTCTGCAGGACGGGGATTTTCGTTTTCCCTTCCTCGCCCACCATCATGCCCCAGATCACCCGCCGCTCTTCCTCGGGCATTTTACTCAAATCCGCATAGAAGGGAAGCTGATAACCGCGCCGCATCAATTCGTCAAAAGCCAGGGTTTCCGGCCCGCGGTATTCATACTTGGGATTGTCGATCACGCCGCCCTTCAGGAAAAATTTCTGTCCCTTCGCCGGATAATAGCGTTCCCGCACGGTCTTTAACTCTCTGCCGTCGCGGTCTACATAAGGTATCTCCACGCCCCGGGCGTCCACCATCGTCGCCGCGTACCAGGTATTGTGGTTATTGCCGGTACTGTAGGGCGGAAAGCTGCGCCCCGCGGCGGAGAATTCCCCCTGCACCGACTTCTCCATCATCGTAAATTCCATACCCGCGCGGTATCCCATGGCATGGCCGCTGCCGATACTCTGGGTGGGACGGAACTCGCACAGGCCCACCTGGTCGGCGTCGAACAGCCAGACCCGGGCCGGGCGCGACATGGCCAGCACCGTCGTCCTGGCCGTAAAAATCTTGAATTTCCCCGTATGGACATCCATACCCATGGCGCCGATGCCCCGTTTACGGCCGCCCTCCTTTTTCACCAGCAGCGCCGTGGCCTCGGTGCGGTCGCAGACCGTAACGCCCAGCCGCCGCAATTCCTTGTACAGCGCGGGCTTGAAGGTGCTGCCCCACACACGGATCGTAAATTTATTTTCATAGTCATAGGCAAACAGCAAGCCCGTTTTCTCGTCACGGAAGTCCGCCCCGGCAAATTCCCCCTCCGTGTCGCGGATCTTTCCGCCGAAAGCTTCCATATCCTTCAGCCGGTGCCAGCCCTCCTCACACTCTATATAATGGGCGATGCCGTTGCTGTAACCGTCCTGCTCATGAATATAGGCATTGGCAATCTCCTCCGCCGTCACTTTTGAGCAGGGATTGGTACAGGCCGACTCCCAATGGTCAAAACCGCTTCCCGCGGAACCGCTGCGAACCGTGGCTCCCTTTTCCACCAGGATTACCCTTTTTCCCCGTCTGGCCGCCGCGACAGCCGCGTAACAGCCGGCCATACCGCCGCCCAGGACAAGGACGTCCGCAAAAAGCTGTTCCTCCTGATCCATCTCATTGGCATAGGGCCATGCATATTCCATTCCTTCCTCCTTCATTTCTCTCATTAGCATACAAATCTATAAGCTTGCCGCTCTTCTTCCTGCTTTCTACAGTCGGTACAGTCTAACCGTTCCACTCCACAATGCAGGGATCCGTAACGTCTTTACTTTCCACGTCCGGAACGGTCTGTCAGGCTGAAAAGCACCAGAAAAACAGCGGAAATCCCATAGGCGATTAAAAGAGAGAGATCCGTATTCATCTTGCCGAACAGAGGCCCGGGTATGCCGAACAAAAACGAAACCACGCCCACGATACCCCCGGTCACCGCCGCCGCAAAAGCGCCCCGGCGCGTCGCTCCTCTCCAGACCAGGCCGCCCAGCAAGGGAATCAGCAGGCTTCCCATATAGGGATAGTTGAAAATGATCATGGCGTCCAGTATATCTGTCATATGGAACGCAAAGAAAATGCCCGCCAGACTGCCCAAAAGCACCGTGGCCTGGGAGATCTGCTTGGACTTCGGCAGCTCATCCAGGTTATCCACCTCCGGATGAAGAAATTTATTGTACAGATCCCGGGCAAAGGAGGATCCCATGGACAAAATAACACAGTTGGCGCTGGACATGGCGGCAGATAAAATAGCCGCAATGACAATTCCCGCCAGCACGGGGGGCAGTACTCCCGTGGCTGTGATTGTAAATATACCGTCCGTCACTCCCGGGAAAAGCGTCCGCGCCGCCACACCGATGGTAGAGCAGAGCAGGCCGACAATGATCACCAGGATACCGCCGATGATGCAGCCGATCTGCGCCGTGCGCACATTTTTAGCCGACTGAATCCGGGAATAGGCATCGTAGGAAACCGAGATGGACAGGAAAAAGGGCAATACCAGGTAAATAAACCGGGTGCCCATGCCCTGGGGAATAAAAGGCGTCGCAAAAATAGCGCCGATGCTGCCGCCCGCATGGACATACTGGATCAGCGTCGCCACTGCCAGAATCGGAACACCGATGACAATGATCGTCGTCTGTACCACATCGGTCAGCACCACGCCCCACATGCCCCCGATGGTGCAGTAGATCAGGATCACTACCGCCGTCAGCACCACGCCCGCCTTGAAGGGGATGCCGAAACCCGACAGGATACCGCCCGCCGCCAGCAGCTGGGCTACAAAAATCCCGAGAAGGCTGGGCACATTGCTGAGCCACGCCCAGAGGCGGATGGCGCGGCTCTCACCGTAACGCTGGGCAAAATAGTCCATGGGCACATAGCCCTCCTGGGCCCGTAGCTTCCTTGCCGTCAGCAGGCCCGCAATGATCAGCCCGCCGCCGCAGCCGATGGCATAGTAAATCCCAGGCCAGACACCGTCATTATAGCCGTTGGTGGCACTGCTCAAAACAATACCCACCCCGATCTGAACCGCCGCCAGGGTAACGGCCGTCATGGTAATATTCAGCTTCCTTCCGGCCACCAGATAATCCGTCGTTTTCTTGTTCCTCCGCGCCGCAAATATGCCGATGGCAACCATGGCAATGAAATATATGATACAGACGCTTACTACAATCGTGTTCCCTTCCATATGGGTCTCCTTCTTTCCTCTTTTTTTGACTTTAAATCACCAAAGTGTAGACATTTTATCATTTTCGGCTATATTTTGCAATATGCATTTTGCAAAATATAGTATTCCCCGTAACAATTCAGCCCAGGACTTTGCATTTACTGCAAAGTCCGTAAGAATGCTGGTATTTTGCCAAGAGTGAATCTGATTTCCCCGTCCTTGTTTTCATTTCGCTGTTGTGATACAATGTTTACATTCTATTAGGAGAATAATTTCATGAATTTAAATAAGCAGACCCTTTCCGAACAGATTTACCGGATTTTGCGGGATGACATCCTCTCCCAGAAAATCCCCTGCAACGCCCGACTGACCCTCAAAATGCTGCAGGAACGTTTCGGCGTCAGCTCCACTCCCATCCGGGAGGCCCTGACCCGCCTGATCAACGAAAAACTGATCTCCTACTACTCCAACGTGGGAGTCTCTGTCGTCACTCTGACCGAGGACGATCTACGGGAAATCTATCAGTTTATCGGCGACCTGGACAGTCTGGCCATCCGCTACGCTTCCGGGCATCCGGAGCAGGAACGGCTCGTCGCGCAGCTTGCCGCTAATCTGGAGCATACCGAAATCTGCACCCCCGCAAGCCGGGAGTGGAAAGCCTGTTCCGACGAATTCCATCTGATCTTTTATCAGTACAGCAAAAACAGCCGCCTGATCCACTCCGCGGAGCAGATACGTAGCCAGCTGTCCATTGCCGCTTACCAATATGAAAATTTACCAGAGACACAAAAAAATATTCTCAACGAACACCGACAGATTTTTGACGATTACCGTCTGGGCGACTACGAAAAAGCCATGGCCGGCATGCAGCTCCATCTGTCCCACTCCCTGCAATACGCTCTGGCGTGGGTCAGGGAGCAGGCGCCGGCAGAAGGCTGATTGGTAACCGTTTCAACATTTTTATCATTTCACCGATTTTTTAATTTATTTTCAAGGAGGGAAAACATGGCACTGGCACAGGAAAAAATCTATACCGAAGAAGATTATTACGCGATTCCGGAGGATATCCGGGCAGAACTGATGAACGGCAGGATCTACTATCAGGCGGCGCCGAGCCGCATCCACCAGGAAATTTTAAGTTTTCTGCACGGCAGCATTTACAACTATATCCATACAAAAAAAGGCCCCTGCAAAGTCTATCCCGCTCCCTTTGCCGTCAAGCTGTTCGCGGACGATGATACTACGGTTGTGGAGCCGGACATCAGCGTCATCTGCGATCCTGGCAAGCTCACTGACCGCGGATGCACCGGGGCCCCGGACTGGATCATCGAGATCGTATCCCCCGGCAATCCCGGCAACGACTATATACGGAAACTGAACCTGTACCTGGACGCGGGAGTGCGGGAATACTGGATCGTAAATCCCGGAAACCACACGGTTTTCGTCTACAGCCTGGAAAAAGCCACCTTCGAGAGCATCAGCCATACTTTCCAGGATAATATAGAAGTCGGTATTTTTGATGATTTCAGTATTTGCCTGAAAGAATGTACACAAATTTGAAAAAATCTGGCTAAGCCCGGGATTTATTCACCCACTGCCCCGCGGGCCGGCTACGAAGCAATGGGATTTTTGTATATCCGGCATGGCTATTCAAAGCATAAAGCTCCCCCCATAAAAATATACTGTAAAAAAACATCCAGGTCGATCCTTTATGACTGCTTCAAAAAATGCCCGGCGTCTGGCGGCCCTCTCTCTCCTGCTGGTCATCGCCTACTTTATGGGAAACATGACGGCGCGGACTGTGGATACCATCATCCAGCGCGCCGATAACGAAAACTGGGGATTAAGTTTTCAGGAGGAAGGCGCACCGCCCGTAGCCAATGCCTCCATGGAAGAGCTGGCGAAATATGACGCCCATTACGCCAGTGATACCACAGAAAAAATACTGTATCTGACCTTCGACTGCGGATACGAAAACGGCAATACGCCCCTCATTCTGGATGCCTTGAAAAAGCATAACGCACCGGCCACCTTTTTTGTGGTAGGAAATTTTCTGTCCACCAGCCCCGATCTCGTGAAACGGATGGTCGCAGAGGGACATATGGTGGGCAACCACACCTTCCACCATCCCGACATGTCCGAAATCTCCACCCAGGAAACCTTCCTCAAAGAATTACAGGACGTGGAAACCCTGTTTACGGAGATTACAGGCCAAAAAATGACCAAATACTACCGTCCTCCCCAGGGAAAATACAATGAGAAAAATTTACAGATGGCCAAAGATAACGGCTACAAAACCTTTTTCTGGAGCCTGGCCTATGTGGACTGGTATCAGGATAAACAGCCCTCCAAAGAGGAAGCCTTCGACAAACTGCTGAACCGGATTCACCCCGGAGCCATCGTCCTGCTGCATAACACGTCTTCCACTAACGGACAGATTTTAGATGAACTGCTGACTAAATGGGAAGAAATGGGATACCAGTTCCACGCGCTGGATGAACTGGCGGATCCGGGAAATGCATAACCCGGCTCATGTGACATTTTAACCGGTAGTTGAACTGTTACCGGCTAATAAAATACTTGCCTTTAAAAAGTTATCAATCCTTGACAAAATCGAATCTTATTGTATAATAAGAATTGAAAAGGACATTACCGATATGCGGTTAGCCCTGTTTAGTGAAAAGTATCAAATCTTGAAACCGTCACTGTGCAGAGTGGCGGTTTCTGCGTTTTATCATAATCGTTACAGTATACTGTCCGATATGTAATGTTATACGCATGGCCTCACCCCCTTTCGGGCGCGTGGCTAACCGCCTACCGTTCTAGCAATGTCCTTTACTCCTTTCGGAGCAATTTTCATTCTACCCTATATGATATAAGTTGTTAATCGGCAACTTTTTTTGTTCTCATTTTTTATCTACTTCTCTCACAATGTTTTCAAGAGAAAAAGCTGCCGCATTTTCATACGGCAGCTCTTTCTCTGTTACTGTTCAGCCTATGGCTTCACCGTAACCTTTATCTTACATCCTCATACCGAATTACTGCTCTCCACCATACAGTGTGATCAGCTTATTCAGGTACTCATATCTTGCCTTGGCCTCATTCTCAGACTTCGCAAACAGTCTCTCAGCCTTGGCCGGGTTCGCGCGCATCAGGGAGTTGTAACGAACCTCGCCGTTTAAGAACTCCTGATAGCTCTCTGACGGAGCTTTGCTGTCCAGTGTGAAGGCAGCTTTGCCCTCCTGGGCCAGAGCCGGATTGTAGCGGAAGCAATGCCAGTAACCGGCCTTTACAGCCAGATCTTCCTCAGTCTGAGCCTTGCTCATACCCTTCTTGATACCATGGTTGATACAGGGAGCGTAAGCAATGATCAGGGACGGTCCCGGATATGCCTCGGCCTCAGCGATGGCTTTCACAGCCTGATTGTAGTCGGCACCCATGGAGATCTGGGCAACGTACACATAACCGTAGGACATGGCGATGGAAGCCAGGTCTTTCTTCTTCACTTCTTTTCCGCCGGCAGCGAACTGAGCGATGGCGCCCGTCGGTGTAGCCTTGGAAGCCTGTCCGCCGGTATTGGAGTAAACCTCGGTATCGAATACCATCACGTTGATATCCTGACCGGAAGCCAACACATGGTCAACGCCGCCGAAACCGATATCGTAAGCCCATCCGTCACCACCGAAGATCCACTGGGATTTTTTCGCCAGATAATCTTTCTTTGCCAGGATCGCTTTTGCTTTGTCACAGCCGCATGCCTCAAGGGCCGCCACCAGCTTGTCTGTAGCCGGTCCGTTGGCAACGCCGCTTGAGAAGGTATCCAGCCACTCTTTTGCGGCAGCCTTGACATCCTCGTTATCACCGTTGGCAGCTACGTTCTCGATCTGCTCTTTCAGGCCGCCTCGGATTGCTTTCTGAGCCAGCAGCATACCGTAACCAAACTCAGCGTTATCCTCAAACAGGGAGTTGGACCATGCCGGGCCCTGTCCTTTGGCGTTTACGGTGTACGGTGTAGACGGTGCGGAGTTACCCCAGATGGAGGAGCAGCCCGTCGCGTTGGCAATATACATATGATCGCCGAAGAGCTGGGTAACCAGCTTCGCATACGGTGTCTCGCCACAGCCCGCGCAGGCGCCTGAGAACTCAAGCAGCGGCTGTTTGAACTGAGATCCCTTGACGGAAGCGATCTTGAATTTGTCTACCACATCCTGCTTCTCCGGCAGGGTAACGGCGTAATCAAAGTATTTCTGCTGGCCTTCGTTCTCTTCCATGTTGGCCATCACAAGGGCTTTCGCACCCTTCTTGCCCGGGCACACGTTCGCGCAGGAACCACAGCCGGTACAATCCAAGGCGGACACAACGACGGCGAACTTGTACTCCTTCATACCGGTCATATCCAGGGTCTTCATGCCTTCCGGAGCGTTGGCAAGCTCGTCGGCCGTCATGGCCACAGGACGGATCACGGCGTGGGGACATACATAGGAGCAGCGGTTACACTGGATACAGTTTTCACTGTTCCATACCGGGATATCCACGGCGATACCGCGTCTCTCAAAGGCAGCCGTACCGGAGGGTGTGGTACCGTCCACATAATCCTTGAAAGTGGATACGGGCAGGCTGTTTCCTTCCTGAGCATTGACCGGGATCTGTACTTTCTTAACGAAAGCCGTAACTTCCTCTCTGCCCTCTTTGATGGAGACGCTTAAGTCTTCATCCTGGCAATCTTTCCAGCTCTCGGGAACGGTGATCTCTACGATCTGTTTCGCGCCGGCGTCGATGGCGTCGTAGTTCATCTGAACGATGGCGTCGCCCTTTCTGCCGTAGGTAGCCTTGGCAGCCGCTTTCATCAGCTCGATGGCTTTATCCTCGGGAATGATCTTGGCCAGCGTGAAGAACGCGGACTGCAGTACCGTATTGATACGGCCGCCCAGACCGATCTCTTTACCGATCTTGATACCGTCGATAGTGTAGAACCTGATATTGTGCTCAGCCATGAAGCGTTTTACCTGACCCGGCAGATGCTTCTCAATGCCTTCCATATCCCAGGAACAGTTCAGCAGGAATGTACCGCCGTCCACCAGCTCCTGTACCATATTGTACTTGCGTACATAGGAGGGATTATGGCAAGCCACGAAGTTTGCCTTCTTGATCAAGTATGTAGACTTGATCGGGGTCTTTCCGAAACGAAGGTGGGACATGGTCACACCGCCGGATTTCTTGGAGTCATAATCAAAGTATGCCTGAGCGTACATGTCGGTATTGTCACCGATGATCTTGATGGAGTTCTTGTTCGCGCCTACCGTACCGTCTGCGCCAAGACCCCAGAATTTGCAGTTGATGGTTCCTTCCGGTGTGGTTACCAGCGGAGCACCGATCTCAAGAGAAAGGCCTGTCACATCATCCTCTATACCTACGGTGAACCTCTTCTTCTCCGTATTCTCATATACGGCAACGATCTGGGCCGGTGTGGTATCCTTGGAACCAAGACCGTAACGGCCTGTGAATACCGGAACAGCGTCAAACTTGGTGCCCTTCAGGGAAGCAACTACATCCAGATACAGCGGCTCACCGATGGAACCGGGCTCTTTCGTTCTGTCAAGAACGGAGATCTGTTTCACTGTCTCCGGGATAGCGCCGATCAGAGCCTCTGCGCTGAACGGTCTGTACAGACGTACTTTCACGACGCCGACTTTCTCACCCTTCGCGCACAGATAATCCACCGTCTCCTCGATAGTATCACATACGGAACCCATGGCGATGATGACCTTCTCGGCATCCTCCGCGCCATAGTAGTTGAACAGCTTGTAGTTCGTGCCGATCTTGGCATTTACTTTGTCCATGTACTCCTGCACGATAGCCGGAAGGGCATCGTAGTAGGGGTTACAGGCCTCACGGGCCTGGAAGAAGATATCGGAGTTCTGGGCAGATCCTCGCTGGCAGGGATGATTCGGGTTCAGCGCATGATCGCGGAATGCCTGGATCGCATCCATATCCACCATCTCGGCCAGATCCTCGTAATCCCAGGTCTCGATCTTCTGAATCTCATGGGAGGTACGGAAACCGTCAAAGAAATTGATGAACGGTACTTTGCCCTTGATCGCAGAACAATGCGCCACCGGCGTCAGATCCATAACTTCCTGTACGGAAGATTCGCACATCATCGCGCAGCCGGTCTGACGGCAGGCATACACGTCGGAATGATCGCCGAAAATATTCAGCGCGTGGGAAGCCACACAGCGGGCCGACACATTGATCACGCCCGGAAGCTGCTCACCGGCGATCTTGTACAGATTCGGGATCATCAGCAGCAGACCCTGGGAAGCCGTATAGGTCGTCGTCAGGGCGCCTGCGGACAGGGATCCGTGAACAGCACCTGCGGCACCTGCCTCGGACTGCATCTCTGTCACCTGTACCTCCTGGCCGAAGATGTTCTTCCTTCCCTGGGTGGCCCACTCATCTGTAGCTTCTGCCATAACAGATGACGGGGTGATGGGGTAAATAGCGGCCACATCCGAAAATGCATAGGATGCATGTGCGGCTGCATGATTACCGTCCATGGTTTTCATTTTTCTTGCCATTGGATTAAGTCCTCCTTATATATAAATATAATCAGTATTAACCAATTGGTATTATATCATGCCAAAAACAGGATGTCCATTTTAATAAAAAAAATAAGGGCGTGTTTTGCAAAAAAAACAGTCAGGGGCCGTTGCCGGTAACACGGACATGCCCGCCATACCACACCTCCCCTGACTGCCGCAGTTCTATTTTTTTAAAGCCCTTACTCTGTCAACAAAATATTTCATGTTTTCATAGGAAACATCTGGCGGGATGAAATGATCTACATTCACAAAATAACCGCTCGTGTGGATGAGTTCTTCCACCATTGTGACTTCCCTGTCGATGGCTTCCCTACCCTCTGCTAAGGAGCGTTTATCCACATTGCCCATGAGGATCAGATCTCTGCCATATTCCTTCCTCAGCTTCCTCGCGTCCATCCCGGCCGTGCGCTCCAGAGGCCAGACACTGTTTACGCCGCTTTCCAGCCACAGAGGGATCAGATCGTCAATTTTCCCGTCACAGTCTACGGCAATCATTTTACAGCCATGCTCTTTTAGCATTTTTGTCACACGCTGATAGCGGGGAACCATAAATTCTTTAAACCAGGCCGGAGATACCATCGGTCCTTTGTTATAGCACATATCCTCCCATATAAAGACCCAGTCCAATGTAACGCCCGATTCATAAACTTTTTTCAGCATCTCCTCCGCAAGCCAGGCCTGCCGGTCGAGCATTTCCTCCACAAACTCCGGTTCCTCATATATAGCGACGCTCACATTTTCCATGCCCATATAATTGCGGATATTTCCATACAGGGACATCAGGCTCATTCCCACCGGGAAATCCCGTTTTTCCCAACTCTGCCCCTCAAATCCGGGACGGATGGGCCAGGCAAGCCATTCGTCCCGGATCTCATCCCAACGATCCAGCCAGCGACCCTCCGACAACGGTTCCAAACGCTTTTGGTATTCATCCCAGTCCTGCCGGTTCTTTACCGGGTAATCCAGGATCTGGGGGATACTGTTCGCTATACCTTTTTTTCTCCGCAAAGTGGTTCCGTCATATTCCCGGATGGTTTCATACTGATCGTCCTCCGCAATGACCTCACGTTTGAACATGGGATCGATAGACACGATCCACGGATCCATCCCATAGCGCCCCATCCCCTGAATTGATCCCCTTGGAGGGATATATTCAATCTCGTCTTCAAATCCCAGGAAATGAAGGTTAATCTCCTTCATATTCCGCAGATTCTTTACCGGCATACCCTCTTTTGACCATCGGTCAATCGTTTCCGGCCATGCCCATATACTCCAGAAATAGGGGTCATCACATAAAGCAAAATCACATATTTTTAAAAATCGTTCTCTCGGTGTCATATTTTCCCCCAATGTTTAAAATGTCGGCAGCTTATGTCCCATAACGCCCGTCAAATATTTTTCCAGACCCGCCTTCACATCCGGCTGCAGCTCCGGCTGCACATAGGAATCCAGCCGCTCATGCACTTTAGCCCAGGCCAGCCCTCGGAAATTTTCCTTCTCATCTTTCCAGTTTTTATAACTCCGCCGGTCTGCCAGCTTCGGCCAATACAGTTCGCTGCGGAAATCCGTAACCGTGCTCGGCTCGCCAAGGAAATCCCCTGCTTCCACGCCGTCGCTGACAACTTCCAGCAAATCCTCCGGTATCTCACCGATCCCTTTACGGATAAACAGAAGCCGCGCCATGATCTCTTCATCCAGCAGCCATTTGTCCCAGCCAATCGTCATGAATGACTGGTAGATACCGACACTCTGCAGCATAAAATTGACATCCGACGCAAAACCGCAGATCAGATTCGCGGCACTCTCCATACCGGCCTGTGCATCCAGCTCTTTCGCGTCGGTGAGGCCGCCGCTGCTTCTAAACGGAATACCGTAATGATGGGCCATCTGGGCACACGAGGAAGATATCAGCGTATACTCCGGCGTCCCCAGGGTAAGACCCATGGACTGCATGTCCATCACTGACGAAGTCGTGCCATAGATCACCGGCAAGCCGGGACGAAGCAGTTGGGAATAGACGATGCCGGCCAGCACTTCCGCATTGGCCTCCAATACACAGCCCATAAGATAAATCGGTGCTGTGGCTCCTGCCATGGCACAGCAGGATATGTTCACGGGCTGGTTATGTTCCGCCATCGTGCGGATACCGTCCAGCATTTTCCCGTCCCATCCCATCGGAGACAGACTGTTGCAGATACCCACGGCAAAGTGTTTGTCTTCCTCCATACCTGTGGCAATCTTCGCTATCTGTACGGTATCTTCAGCAATACTCCTGTATTCTGTATTCCCGATAAGAGGAAGATCCGTCATATTCACCGTATGGTAAAGCATCATCTGTATAGCTTCATGGGCATTTTTCTCCACCGGATATATGGCCCCCGAACAGGCCATATTGACGACCGGACTCGTCTGGGTCAATTTCAGCATCGTGCGGAAATCATCCCAGGTCACCGTGTGCTGCCCGGTTTCATCCTGGACCATGGGCACGCCCCCCGTCGGTGCCAGCGCCGGGGCATACCCCGTACCGATCTTGCGGTCCTTTTCCCGGTTGCGGGCACAGACCGTAAATTCCGAAGGTGTGCTGCGGATCGCGTCCTCGATCATTTCGGCGGGGATAAATACCCTGTTTCCATCGACCTTTGCACCGTGGGCACGGAAAGTATCTACGGCATGGTCAGAAAGCATGACAATCCCCTGCTTGCCAAGAAGTTCCAGTGTGAGCTCGTGAATACGGGCAATCTGCTCTTTTGTCAGAGTTTCCATGTGAATAGCCATCGTTGTTCCTCCTCTCGTTTTCCCTGTTTTTAGTTCAGTTCGTATTGCGAACATTTTATCCGTAATACGAACTATTTATAGTTTACTACATTTATAGATTTTGTCAATATGTACATGGTTTTTGTTGATAAAATATCTTCTCTTATATAATTTCCACCACCCTTTCGAGGAAAACAACGATTTCAAATTGCAAAATTGATAAATTTCATAATAGCGATAGTGTGTCTTTGCTATGTGAAACAATGTCATTTACTTAAGCCGTTA
>DPJQ01000089.1:0-219 GCA_003542935.1 Lachnospiraceae bacterium
ATTCAGATATTCTTTATAATTTTAAAAAATAATCCAAAAGTGTAAAAACCATTGAAAATGCACCCCCGGTTACAAAACCTTCGATAAAAACTCTTTTGTTCTGGGATTCTGTGGCGCACCAAAAATCTGTTCCGGCGTACCCTGCTCCATGATCTTACCCTCATCCATGAACAGTACCCGGGTAGCCACCTCTCTGGCAAAACCCATCTCGTGGGTGAC
>DPJQ01000089.1:548-5795 GCA_003542935.1 Lachnospiraceae bacterium
CCCATCTCGTGGGTGACAACCACCATGGTCATTCCCTCCTTCGCCAGCCCTTTCATGACGCCGAGCACCTCACCTACCATCTCCGGATCCAGGGCACTGGTAGGCTCGTCAAACAACATGACCTTCGGTTTCATGGCCAGGGCCCGCACAATGGCGATCCTCTGCTTCTGCCCGCCGGAGAGCTGGCCCGGATAGGCATCCGCTTTCTCTGACAGGTTGACCATACCAAGCAGCCGCAGGGCCTCCTCCTTCGCCTCCGCAGCGTTCATCCTGTGGAGCTGAACCGGAGCCAGTGTCAGATTATCAAGGATAGACAGATGGGGAAACAGGTTGAAATGCTGAAATACCATACCCATCTGCTGACGCACCGCATTGATATCCGTTTTTCTGTCGGTAATGTTCTGCCCGTCAAATATGATCTCCCCCGACGTGGGCATTTCCAGCAGATTCAGGCAGCGCAGAAAAGTGGATTTGCCGGAACCGGAAGGCCCGATGATAACCACCTTTTCCCCCGGCAGCACATGCTCGCTGATATTATCCAGCACAAGCTGGCTGCCGAATTTTTTCACCAGATTATTAACGTTTATCACTCTCCCTCAGCCTCCTTTCCAGTTTACCCATCAGCCAGGTAAAGAACATAACGATCACAAGATAGATCACCGCAACGGCCAAAAGGGGCAGCATGGCGTCAAAAGTCGTGCTGCGGATGATATCGCCTCCCCGGGTCAGCTCGTTTAAACCTATGTAGCCGCAGATCGAGGTCTCTTTTAAAAGGGTGATCAGCTCGTTGACCAGCGACGGCAGGCAGTTTTTAAATGCCTGGGGCAGCACGATCAGGCGCATGGTCCGCACATAGCTCAGTCCCAGAGAACGTCCCGCCTCCATCTGGCCGATATCGACGGACATGATACCCGACCGGATGATCTCGGCCACATAAGCGCCCGAATTGATGCCGAAAGCTGTGACCGCCACCGCGACTTTGCTCGGACAGTTGACCATAAATACAAAATACAGGAGCAGCAGCTGTACCAGTACCGGCGTCCCCCGGATAATGGTCAGATACAGGCGGCAGAAACCGTCCGCTATGCCAAGCAATACCATTCCCGGCCCCTGTTTTCTCCCATCCAGCTGGTCGTGGGAGGTACGGACGATGGCAATGACGGCGCCGATCACGACACCGACAATCACTGCCAATACAGTGACCAAAAGTGTAGTCTTCAACCCGCTGGTAATATATTTCCAGCGCTCTTTCTCAATGAAATCCTGGACGAATTTCCGTGGCAGATCGTTAAACATATCTTCCCCCTTTTCTTTTTGTACTTTTTGAAGGACGGGAATTTCCCTTCCGGCCTTTCAAAACCTGCATGCGCCTCATTGCCACACCACCAGGCATCAAAGTCAGGACTGGCGCATTGGACATCCCTGAATGCATGCCGCCTGCGGCGGCAGACTTTTACTGTAAAACAGGGCGGTATTGCACCGCCCCTGCCTGTATACCGGTATCACCGCAGTAGATATTTAATTTGCAGAAATATACTTATCCAAAATGGACTGGATGGTGCCGTCGGCTTTCAGCTCGGACAACGCGCCGTTCACAGCGTCAAGCAGCCCGTCATTATCCTTGGAAATGGCAGCCGCGTAATCCTCATTGACATATTCTGTCTCCAGAATCTTCAGACCCTCATTGCTCTCCACAAAGGATTTTGCCGGCTCATTGTCGATGATCACGGCGTCCACCTTGCCCTGCACCAGAGCCATGACCGCATCCGCGCCTTTGCTGTATTTCTCCACATTCTCCTCACCGTAGCCGCCGTTTTCCGGTGTATCGGAAGCATAGGTATCACCGGTAGTTCCCAGCTGCACGCCGATCTTTTTGCCGTCCGCCAGATCATCCGGCGTGGCGATCTCGGAGTCCTCTTTCACGATAACCACCTGCACGCCGGTGGCATAGCTGTCGGAGAAATTGACGTTCTCCTGCCTGTCCGGTGTAACAGTCATACCGGCCAGTCCCATATCCACTTTGCCGCCCTGTACGGCTGTGATGATGGCATCGAAATCCATATCTTCCACTTCAAGGGTCAGCCCCAGCTTGTCCGCGATCGCCCGGGCGATCTCCACATCGATACCGGTCACTTCCTCACCCTCATAATACTCATAAGGCGGGAAATAAGCGTTTGTGCCCATGGTCAGCACACCGTCCTTGACAGTAGTCAAAGAACCTGCCGCTTCCGATGCTGCGGAGCTTTCCGCAACGGAGCCTGCCTCCGACGCTGCGGAACCTGTCTCCGATGACGCGGAACTTCCTGCTGCGGAACTTACCTCCGACGCTGCAGAACTTTCTACCGCGGAACCCGCTGCCGAAGTTCCGGAACCCGATGCAGCCGAAGAAGATCCCGAACCGCCGCAGCCCGTCAGGGCTGCCGCAGCCAACACACCGGCAATTACTGCTGCTGTCAATTTTTTCATATCATTACCTCCTGTAGACGCATCATGCGCCCTGCGTTCTTCTCCGTGCAACAAGACGATGTTTCTATGCAGAAACGACGCTGCACACAAAGAAACCTTCCTTTATCTGTGACAATTCAGCCAGACAGAACTGTCACCTCTGTTTACAAGGCGAAATTATAACCGCAAAAGGACGGATTGTAAATATGAAATAATTAATTTTTGCATTTTTTGTACATATTAAAAAAGAAACATGGAGGAATTACCGGTTTTTATGCATTTCATGGCAAATATACACCATAAACTGCATAGTCAAAAACATATTGAAAGGCCCTTGACATATACCCCCATCCGGTATATAATAACGCAAAGCATACCCCTCCAGGGTATATAATGCAGAGAGGAGCGGGCACACTATGGAAAACGGGCACAACTGCTGCCGCACAAAACAGCGAAGCGAAAAAGAGAGCAAAGATCTGATCCACCGCCTGAACCGTATCGAGGGCCAGATCCGGGGCATCCGGGGCATGGTGGAACAGGACGCCTATTGCATCGACATCGTAAACCAGGTGGCGGCGGCCAACGCCGCTTTAAACAGTTTTAATAAGCTTCTGCTCTCCGAACACATCCGCACCTGCGTCACCGAGGATATACGGAACGGTCAGGATGGGAAAATGGATGAGCTGGTGCGCACCATACAGAAACTCATGAAATGAAACAACTATAGAAAACAGGAGAGACCGAATGAAACAATATCTTGTCACCGGCATGACCTGCGCCGCCTGCAGCAGCCATGTCGAGAAAGCCGTCCGCGGCGTAGCGGGCGTCACTGATGTTACGGTGAGCCTGCTGACCAATTCCATGCAGGTGGAGGGGAACGCCGCCCCCGGGGAAGTCATAACCGCCGTAGAACACGCGGGATACGGAGCCTCCGTCAAAGGGGCCAATGTGGAAGCGGCCCCCGCCGATGCCCTTGAGGATCGTGAGACGCCGAAAATGAAAAGGCGCCTTGTCGCTTCCCTGATTTTTTTGGTCCCGCTCATGTATGTTTCCATGGGACACATGATGTGGGGCTGGCCCGCTCCCGCGTTTATTGCGGACAGCCATATCAATATGGGCATCTTTCAGTTACTCTTTACCACTATAATCATGGTAATCAACCAGAAATTTTTCATAAACGGCTTTACGGGTATGATCCATTGGGCGCCGAACATGGATACCCTGGTGGCCCTGGGCGCAGGCGCTGCCTATGCTTACAGCACTGCGGTGGTGATGCTCCTGGCCTACCATCTGGAAAACGGCAACAGGGATGCCGCCATGGCCTACATGCACGACCTGTACTTCGAGTCCGCCGCCATGATCCTGACTCTCATCACCGTGGGCAAAATGCTGGAAGCCTATTCCAAGGGAAAGACCACCGATGCCCTGAAAAGCCTGATGAAGCTGGCCCCCCAGACGGCCGTGCTGCTGCGGGACGGCCGGGAAACGGAAGTTCCCATAAGCGAAGTAGCCATCGGAGACATATTCGTAGTGCGTCCCGGAGAAAATATCCCTGTGGACGGCGTAGTCGTGGAGGGTATGAGCGCCGTCAACGAGGCCGCCCTGACCGGCGAGAGCCTGCCGGTGGATAAGGAACCGGGCAGCCGCGTCTCCTCGGCCACCCTGAACCAGTCCGGCTTTCTGACCTGCCGGGCCACCCGGGTGGGCGAGGACACCACCCTCTCCCAGATCATACGGATGGTCAGCGATGCCGCCGCCACCAGGGCCCCCATCGCCAAGATCGCCGACAAAGTATCCGGCGTATTTGTACCCGTAGTCATCGGACTGGCCCTGCTCACCTTGATCGTCTGGCTGATTGCCGGCCAGACCTTCGGCTTCGCCATCGCCAGAGGCATCTCCGTGCTGGTCATCAGCTGCCCCTGCGCCCTGGGCCTGGCCACGCCGGTGGCCATCATGGTGGGCAACGGCAAGGGCGCCAAGAACGGTATTCTGTTTAAAACCGCCGCTGCTCTGGAGGCCGCAGGCCATACCCAGTGTGTAGTGCTCGACAAGACCGGCACCATCACGGAGGGGCAGCCCCGGGTCACGGACATCTGCCCTGCCGACTCCCGGAGCGAGGATGAACTTCTACAGGCTGCCTGTACCCTGGAAGCCCGCAGCGAGCATCCGCTGGCCAGAGCCGTCATGGACTACGCCGCGGAGCACGGGCTCACCCCCGCACCCGCGGACAACTTCCGGATCGCCCCCGGCAACGGCCTTTCTGCCACGCTGGACGGCAAAGACTGTTACGGCGGCAACGCTTCCTACATGAAAGACAAAGCCGATATCCCGGCCAAATTGCAGGCGCTGGCGGAAAATCTGTCCTCCCAGGGTAAAACCCCTCTGTACTTTGCCCTGGACGGCGCTCTGCTGGGTATTATAGCCGTGGCGGACGTTGTCAAGGAAACCAGCCGTCAAGCCGTACAGGAGCTTCAAGGCATGGGCATCCAGGTAGTGATGCTGACCGGAGACAACGAGCGCACGGCCAGGGCCATCGCCGGCCAGGTGGGCGCCGACCAGGTAGTGGCAGGCGTGCTGCCGGACGGCAAGGAAAGCGTGATCCGTACCCTTCAAGAACCTGAAAACGGCAGCCTGAAAGTGGCTATGGTGGGGGACGGCATCAACGATGCACCGGCCCTGACACGGGCCGATACGGGTATCGCCATCGGCGCCGGAGCCGACGTGGCCGTGGACGCCGCCGACGTGGTGCTGATGAAGAGCGACCTTCTGGACGTTCCCGCCGCCATCCGCCTGAGCCGGGCC
>DPJQ01000277.1 GCA_003542935.1 Lachnospiraceae bacterium
TTATGGTTTTGACCCCAACATCTTATAATGGTTTTCTGAATAAACGTAAATTGTAAGGTGTGGTGATTTAGTGGATACAAATAATATTGATAAAATACATGATTTAGCAGATCGGAGAAGTAAGAGCGATATATTAAAAGATTCATGTCTGGAAATTAAATATACCTCTAAATCAAAGTGGCAGTATCTCACCAGTATAGTGGTTGGAATTGCTTTAGGGTTTATGATAGGGTATTCTGAAAACACGGTTGTGTTAATGCGTGAGGTTTCTGGGAATGCCAATACAATATTATTAACGTTTATTGCAATGGTTTTTGGATCATATTCTGTCTTCCAGGCGTTGTTAAGTAAAGAAATAATCGAACTACTTATTTCATCAAAGGGGAACATTTTAAAAGAGAGCAATAGAACATTTTTGAACTTGACTATTTTGTATACTGTAGGTATTGTTTTGAATTTTGTACTTATAGCAGTTTTGAAAGTTATGCCGGATGAATTTGTAATATGGAATAAGAATCTTGCTTTTTGTAATATGCTGGCATGGATTGGTATTACGGTATATTTATCATTTCATTTATTGCTTTTTTTAGAGGTGATTAATTTTGCAATTAACTTATACAGGATGTTCTGCGTGTATAATGCGGTAAAAGCATTAGGTTCACTTAATGATGTTGATGATAGATGATTGAATAAAGGGGTGGCTTTGGCTTCCTCTCTTTTCTATATCCACAAAACGACGAATGAGAGGTGGTGATGTATGGCCAGGACACCCGATCCAAGGATAGGAGAAGCAAAGACGCTTTACCTGAAAGGCCTGAAATTAACTGAGGTTGCGGCACAGCTGGGCCTGCCCGAGGGTACAGTGCGGAGATGGAAATGCACCCACAAATGGGATAACGAACGTTCGGATAAAAATAGCGAACGTTCGGATAGAAAAAAAGGCGGCCAGCCGGGGAATAAAAACGCCACCGGCCCGCCCGGAAATAGAAATGCAGAAAAATATGGATTCTTCAGCAAGTATCTCCCGGAGGAAACCCGGGAGATTTTTTCAACCATTGAACGGGCCGATCCGCTGGAACTATTGTGGCATCAGATCCAGATCGCCTACGCGGCTATAGTCCGTGCCCAGCGGATTGCCTACGTAAAAGACCAGCAGGACAAGACCATAGAAAAAGTGGAGAATAAAAGCGGGAATGTCATCGGTGAAAAATGGGAGGTGCAGCAGGCGTGGGATAAACAGAACGAATTTTTAAAGGCGCAGGCCCGCGCTCAGGGTGAGCTGAGGGCATTGATCAAACAGTATGATGAGATGCTGCATAAAGATTGGAATCTGGCAACAGAAGAACAGCGCACAAGGATTGAAGTCATGAAAGCAAAAGCGCAGCTGGGTGACCAAGAAGAGATTGCTGATGACGGTTTCCTGGAGGCATTGAAAGGAACCGCGGCGGAGGACTGGATAAGTGAAGAGGATTAACCGGATATTCAGGTTCCAGCCGTTTTCCCCAAAGCAGCGAAAGATACTGAACTGGTGGTGCCCCGCATCCCCGGTCAGAGATTATGACGGCATTATCGCCGACGGGGCCATCCGTTCAGGCAAGACCGTGAGTATGTCCCTGTCCTTTGTGTTCTGGGCCATGGAAAATTTCGATGGGCAGAATTTCGCCATGTGCGGAAAGACCATCGGCTCCTTCCGCCGGAATGTGCTGCTGAATTTAAAGCTGATGCTGCGTTCCCGCGGGTATAAGGTCAGGGATCACCGGGCGGATAATTTGGTGATAATCTCCCGCGGGAAAAAAGAAAATAATTTTTATATCTTTGGAGGTAAGGATGAACGGTCACAGGATCTCATCCAGGGCATCACCCTGGCGGGGGTCTTTTTTGATGAAGTCGCCCTGATGCCGAAATCCTTTGTCGAACAGGCAACGGGCCGCTGTTCGGTGGACGGTTCAAAATACTGGTTCAACTGCAACCCGGACGGTCCCTACCACTGGTTTAAAACAGAATGGATCGATAAATCATACGGCTTCCTGGGGAAGAAACGGGTGGCACAGATCCGGGAACAAGCAGACAGGGAAGGAAAGGAAGACGGGCTCAGGAAGCTGCTATACCTGCATTTTACAATGGAGGATAACCTGAGCCTGTCCGAAAAGATCAAGGCCCGGTACAGGAACAATTATACAGGCGTATTTTTTAAGCGGTATATCCTTGGCCTGTGGTGTATGGCGGAGGGCATCATCTATGACATGTTCGATCCGGATCGCCATATAAAGCCGATAGGGAACTTTTTCCAGATGCTGATTGACGGCAACCGCTATGTCAGCGTGGATTATGGTACCCAGAATGCCACGGCTTTCCTGCTCTGGAACAAGGGACTGGACGGTGTCTGGTACTGCGTCCGGGAGTATTACTATTCCGGACGGGATAAGGGAAGGCAGAAAACAGATGCCGAGTATGCGGATGATATGGAAAAATGGCTGGAAGGTACAAAGATCCGTGCTGTGATCGTGGATCCGTCGGCGGCCTCCTTCATTGCAGAGCTGAGGAAACGGGGATACAAAGTACTGAAGGCCAGGAACGACGTAGCTGACGGCATCCGCCTGATGGGGACGAAACTGGCCCAGGGGAAGATCATCTTTGCGGATTGCTGTATAAACCTGGCCAAAGAATGTGCTTCCTATGTCTGGGATGAAAAAGCGGCACAGCGCGGCGAGGATAAGCCGGTCAAAGAGCATGATCACGCCGTGGATGCTGCCAGATATTTTGTGGCTACGATTCTGGGCGGACATGCTGCGCGGATCAGGAGCAAGGCGGAAGCCGGATTGAGGTGAGAAATATGTATGTTTTTACAATACCTGCAGAAAACTGGGATGAAACGGCCCCGGATAAAAGGGCCGTCCGTCATCTGATTATCAAACACAGGTCAGGCCTGGAGAAATTGCGCAGGCTGAAAAAATATTACGAAGGGGAGCACGATATCCTGTCGGAGCAGGGCAGGGAGAACCGGCTGGTGTGCAATCATGCAAAGGATATCTCGGATACAGCCAGCGCGTATTTTATCGGCAACCCCATAAGCTATAAAAGCCAGGAGGACATTTCCGCACTAACGGAGGCCCTGGAAGATGCGGGGGCTGATGAAGCCGACGGGGACAACGGCCTGGATCTTTCTGTCTATGGCAGGGCATATGAGTATATTTATACCAAACAGGATGAAACGGGCCTGGTGATCAAGAATCTGAGCCCGGAGAATACCTTTGTCGTGTACGATGACAGCATTGAGTGGAATGAACTTTTTGCTGTTTATTATTATGCAAGAAAGGACGATACAGACAGATCCGGCACGGTTTACGTGGCCACGGTGCTGACCCGGAATTATAAATATGTTTTAAATATCCAGGACATTGACGCCCCGCAGGGTCTCCTGGAATCCCCGGAGCCGCACTATAAAGGCGAAGTGCCGGTCATTGAATATCTGAACAATAAGCTGGCCATCGGCGATTATGAGCTTCAGATCCCGCTCATAGATGCCTACAACGCCCTGATGTCCGACCGGGTCACGGATAAGGAGCAGTTCGTGGATGCGATCCTGGCGATCTACGGCACACTGCTTTCGGATGGGGATGCGGAAGGTCCGGAAGGTGAGAAAGGAAACGGGAGCAAAAACGCCATGAAGCGGCTGCGGGAAGAAAAACTGATAGAGATGCCGGATGCGGCGAAAGCTGAGTACCTGACCCGGACGTTTGATGAGTCAGGAGTGGAGATTTTAAAGAAAGCCATAGAGCAGGATATCCATAAATTCAGCCATATCCCCTGTATGAGTGATGAATCTTTTGGCGGCAATGTCTCCGGCGTAGCCATGGAATTTAAGCTGCTGGGGCTTGAGAATATCACCAAGATCAAGACCCGGTATTACCGGAAAGGGCTCCGAAAACGCCTGCGGATCTTTGCCCAGTGGCAGCAGACCAGCAGGAATATCGTGGTGGATGTATCCCGTGTGACGCCAACGTTTACCCGTGCCCTGCCCAAAAACCTTCTGGAGATCTCGCAGATTGTAGCGAACCTGTGGGGAAAGGTCAGCCGGAAAACCCTGCTGTCCCAGATCCCCTTTGTGGATGACCCGGAAAATGAGCTGGAGGTGGTGGAGCAGGAGGAAAAAGAGGCTGCCAGACGTCAGAAAGAAATGTTCGGTATCGGCTCTAATACGCCGCCGGATGATGACGGCGGAGAAGACGGGGATATAGATGAGTAATTACTGGGACAGGCGGTCAGTCGGGCGGATGTATGAGTCCATGGAGCTGGCAGAACGGTGTGCGGATGAGCTGGCAAAGGCGTACCTGAAAAGTTCCCGGTACATCAGCCTGAAAGCCGATGAGATCTTTGAACGGTTCCAGGAGAAACACGGGTTGGGTAAGGCGGAGGCCCGCCGCCTGATTTCACAGTTGCAGGGTAAAGAGTCCATACAGGAGCTTATGCGGCTTTTAGAAGCTTCGGGAAAAAAAGACAGGGAAACGGTCACAAAACTTGAATCTGCGGCATTCCGGTCCCGTCTGGAGCGTTTGGCCGGGCTACAGCGTGAACTGGACAGGGTGATGCAGGAGGTTTACCTGCAGGAAAAAGAAATTTCCACATCTTTTTACAGGGAGCTGGCGGGGGAGACGTACTATCAGAGCATATTTGATATCCAGCAGCGTATAGGTATCGGTTTTTCCTTTGCCCATATTTCTGCCAGACAGATCGATAAGCTTCTTTCCGTGGAATGGTCGGGGAGCAATTATTCGGACAGGATCTGGAAGAATACCCGGGCCCTGGCGGGGGATGTGAGAGAGGAACTTCTGGTAAACCTGCTTACCGGCAGGGGGAGCCGGGAAGCGGCGCAGGTTATAGCGGATAAATTTGCCGCAGGGGCGGGGAAGGCCCGCAGGCTGGTGAGGACAGAAAGCAATTTTGTTTCCAGCGAGATCAATTACGAGGTATACAAGGCAGCCGGGATCAGGGAATACCGTTTCCTGGCAACGCTGGATCTCCGGACGTCCCGGGTGTGCCAGGAGCTGGACGGAAAGATTTTCCCTGTTTCCTCAAGGCGCGTGGGGGTCAATTGTAATCCGATGCATCCCTGGTGCCGCTCCACTACAACGCCGGTCATTGACCGGAAATACCTGAAAGATATGACCAGGATTGCCAGGGATCCGGTTACGGGAAAGACATTTAAAGTCCCGGCAACCATGACTTATGCAGAATGGTATAAGAAATATGTGGCCGGGAAACCGGAAGCGCAGTTGGAAGAGAAAAAGATCCGTAACAGAGCTTCCGACCGTGAGCAGCACAGGAAATACCGGCAGATCCTCGGGGATCAGGTGCCGAAAAAGCTGGATGATTTCCAGGATATGAAGTATACTAAGAAAGAGAAATGGGATGAGCTGAAAAAGCAGAGACAGGCGGCCATTAACAAAATGGATTTTTCCGAAATGGAAGCGTTGAAAGGAAAGATGGGCAACCGTGCTGTCCGCTCCTGGTATAAGGCGAAGGACAGAGGGATACCAGACAAAATCGATCCCACGGCACCTATTAGGGATCAGGCTGTGCAGGCTTTTGAGCTGCGGAATATGTACCGGGAGCAGGCCAGGGAATTGATGAAAGACCAGCAGGCCAGGGCTGAACTAGATAAGAAACATAAAAACCCCACTTTTGAAGAACTTATGGAGCATAAAAGGAAAAAATATGGATTATCCGATGAGGAGGCATACCGGGATATAATCCGTAGCAGTGTAATAACCAACAAAAAGTTTGACAGGGTAGCTGGATTGGAGGATGCATGATGGGGACGTACCAACTTGAAAATGACCCGAAAAGGCTGTGGTTTACAAATCATGAACGGATAGATGAATACGAACTGTTTTCTAAAGTTATGGACAGGATTAAGCAGAATCCAGATATAATTGTAGGAGAGAGACAGTCAGGGCCGTCAGAGGATATTTATAATTGCTTTCTAAAAGATAAGCCCTTTGAATTGATTTATGATGTGGATTACGGAGCCGGTATTTATGCTGAAAACCCAGATGTTATTTCGGAGCTGAAAAGCTGGATGTAGGCATACTGGGAGGGGGGTGCCCGTGAAAAACTGGACAGATAACTTCATACAGTATAATAAAAATTCAACAGTGGGACGATGCCCTTTTTGCAACAGAACAGAAGTAGAGGAGAGTGAATAATGCTGGTTAAAACCCTATTAATTACGCTTTGCTATTGGGAAAAATATATCATGGGGACACTGTTACGTGCCCAGAGTGCGGCAAAGCCGGATTAAAGCACCGTTTTTTTCACCGGAAAACAGCAGAATCGGGTTTGCACAGTTTCATTGCCCTCATTGTAATGCGGATGCACATTTATCCAGGGTAAAATTTCCTGAAGGAGTAAAGACAAAGAATATGTAAATGCCACCAGCCAGAAATGGCCGGTGGTATTTTTATATCCATTTTTGCGCCGGCGCAAACGGCAGGAAGGAAGTGATCCAACATCTCCCTACAGGACGCGGGGTAAGGCGTCTTATTTTTGTACCTTGATGTGTCCGGAAGGACGTAAAACTACAGAACTACAGCAACAGCCTGGGCATGGTTATGAATGGGCCGGGGCGGAAAGGACAGGCAATGCAGAAAAGATATTTTAGAAAAAGGAATCTTAAGCCCGTCAATCTGCAGATCTTCGCAGGTGAAGACGGCGCCGGGGCCGGAGACGGCAATGGCGGCGGCTCCGGAGGGGACGGCGGAGACGGGGATGGCGGAAAAAAAGGCGGTGAACCTGCCAGTTTTGACGATTTCCTGAAAGGCGAGGGCAACCAGGCGGAGTTTGACCGCAGAGTGCAGAAGGCCATAGACACGGCGGTAAAGAATGCCAGGGAGAAATGGCAGCTTATGACGGATGATAAAGTGTCGGAGGCTGAGAAACTGGCGAAGATGACCGAAAAGGAAAAGACAGACTATCTGCACCGGAAAAAGGAGAAGGAGCTGGCAGAACGGGAGGCCAGGATCACCCGGGCGGAGTTAAAAGCGGAGACCAGGAACACGCTGGCGGAAAAGAAACTGCCGGCGGAGCTGGCGGATGTCCTGAACTATACGGATGCGGACTCCTGTAAAAAGTCTATCGAAGCTGTGGAAAAAGCTTTCCAGGCTGCTGTGCAGGCAGCAGTAGAGGAAAAGCTGAAAGGCGGCAAACCGCCCAAGGGGGCACCGCAGGACGACGAGATCAAGAAACTGGAAGAACAGGTTTATAAGAACATGAAAGGATGGTAAGTAAATGGCGGGTATTAATACTTTAGCAACAGCAACGGTTTTCCAGCAGCAGCTGGATAAACTGGCCGTGGAGGAGGCCGTAACGGGCTGGATGGATGCCAACGCGGGCCAGGTGCGCTATAACGGTGGCGCAGAAGTGAAGATCCCCAAAATGTCCGTACAGGGCATGGGGGATTATGACAGGGACAATGGTTACGCACAGGGCAGCGTGACCATGACCTATGAGACCAGGACCATGACCCAGGACAGGGGCCGCAAGTTCCAGCTCGACCCGATGGATGTGGATGAGACGAATTTTGTCACTACCGCCTCGGCCGTGATGGGAGAGTTCCAGCGTACACAGGTGGTGCCGGAGATTGATGCTTACCGCATCTCCAAGATCGCCACGGAAGCTGAAACGGCAAAGAAAGCGGGTATGATAGAGTACGGGTATACTCCCGGGGCTACGGGCACGTCCGCCCTGCGGAAAGCCAAAGAGGGCATCAAGGCCGTCCGCAACATGGGCTATAACGGCCCGCTGGTGATCCATGCGACACCGGACTTTATCCTGGAGCTGGAACTGGAGCTGGCCGGGAAGATCTCGGCGGTGACGTTTTCTAAAAGCGGGGTCGATACCAAGGTGCCGTCCGTTGATGACACCCCTATCCTGTCTACGCCGTCCAACCGCATGTATACGTCTATCACTATCTACGACGGTGCCACAAAAGGCCAGGAAGGGGGCGGGTATGCGAAGGGCACATCAGCTAAAAATGTTAATTTCCTGGTGCTGCCGAGGACAACGCCGATCGCCGTCACCAAACAGGACGTCATGCGCATCTTTGACCCGCTGACAAACCAGAAAGCAAACGCCTGGCAGATGGACTACCGCCGGTTCCATGACCTTTGGGTGCTGGACAATAAACTGGATTCCATCTATCTGAGCATCAAAGATCAGGCACCACAGGAGTGATGGCTTATGCGGATGATCAGAGGCAATGTTGAGCGTATTGCGGAAACAAGAGAGCGGACGGCCAGGTTACTGGCGGAAGGTTTTACAGAGATGCCCGAAGCTTCCGGTGGAGATCAGGGAGTGTCGGAAGCCGCCGGGCAGGCGCACCAGGACTCCGAAAACGAGCCTTTGGCGCCGGATGAGCAGATAGAAGCCATGGGAGTCCAAAAACTGCGCACCCTGGCGAAGAAACGTGGCCTTGGCAGCTGTTCCGGCCTGTCCCGGGAGCAGCTGGTGGCCGTCTTAAGGGAGAACGGGTAAATGGACGAGATTGAAAAATTGAAAATCATGACGGGGGAGGGGGATACGGATCTGCTCTCCCTTTTATATGCGGATGCCGTAGAGTTTGTCCTGTCGTACACCAACCGTACTGTCCTGCCGGATGCCCTGAAAAAAACCGTCAGGGATCTGGCGGTGGTCGCCCTGAACCGGATGGGCACCGAAGGGGAGTCCGGAAGGAGCGAAGGCGGGGAATCTTACAGCTTTGTAGATGCCCCGGGACATATTTACGGCGTATTGGACCGGTACAGGTTAGCGAGGGTGGGTGGATATGCGTTTGAAAAGAAGCCGGATGCGGGACTTTTACCATAGGGCTAGGATAGCGGGGAAGGACAAAGAGGGCGGCGTTTATGAAGAGTATGCCCCGGCGATCCCGTTTAAAGGGGAAGCATGGCCCGCCGGGGGAAAGGTGCAGGCGGAGCAGTACGGTGAGCGGCTGGCGTATATCTACAATGTGCGCCTGGAGGGCCGGTACGAGGCTGTCAGTACAGAGGATGGGAAGGTGCGCTATGAATTTCCCGGCACGGAACTGGCAGTCATGGAGGGGGACGGCATCTGTCTGTTTGCCCGGGAAGACCAGAAGCCGGATTACCGGGTGGCGGCTATACGTCCCCACCGTTTTTTACGTCTGGAGGTGGAGAGGATATGATCATCGGACTGGATAAACTTGAAGCAAAATTAAATGATATTTCAGTTCAGGATCTGGAGCGGCCGACGGTTCAGGCGATCCTGCTTGTTCAGGCGGACGCGAAAAGCAATGTGAGCGTGGACAGCGGGGAACTGCGGGAATCGATCTATACAGATACCACTGTACACGGCGACCGGGTGGAGGCTGTGTGCTTCACCAATAAGGAGTGGGCGCAGTATGTTGAATTTGGCACCGGCCCTGTGGGCCGGGCAGAACACGCGGGCATTTCCCCGGAGGCTGCTGTGGCTTACACGCAGCAGCCCTGGTGGATCCATGAGAGCCAGGTGGACCGCGAGACGGCGGAGAAATACCATTGGGTTGCGATCGAGACGAAAGACGGCATCTTCTACCAGTGTTCCGGCCAGCCTGCGAGGCCCTATCTTTATCCGGCCATGAAAAACAATGCGGATAATATCCGTGACATTTTCGAATCCCATCTGACGGAGGTGATAAGGAGGAATACCAGATGATCAATGTGAAGGATCAGATTTATGAGGCATTAAAGGCAAAACTGGACAATGTTACAGATGCCTATCCTACAGACTGGGCGGATCTTCCTGCAGTCCAGTACATGGAAGAGGAAAACAACGTGTCAGAATACACAGACAAGGAGGATAAGGCCTACTGCCGGTACCGTGTGGATATCTGGCATAGCCGCAGTACATCGGCGGCGGCCCTGCTGGTGGATGAGGCGATAGCTGGGCTGGGGCTGAAAAGAACCCAGTGTGCGGATGTGGATGATCCCGGGGGCAGGCTGAAACATAAAGTGATGCGCTATGAGATGATCATTGATGTGGAGACCCAGGAAGTCTACCACCGCAATTAACGGAAAGGAGTGATACAGTATGCTGGCAAACGGAGCAACACTGGGATATAAGAAAAAAGGTGACACTGCTGCATTTAAAGATCTGCCGGGGTTGAAAGAGATCCCGGATATGGGTGTGGATGCGGAGAAGGTGGAAAACACCTGTCTGACGGATAAAAATAAGAAGTATGAAAATGGGATCGGCGATATCGGGGATATGACGTATAAATTCAAGTACGACAACCGCGCGGCCGATTCCCCGTACCGCATCATGCGTGGTTTTGCCCAGAGCGGCGAGGTGCTGACGTTCCAGGATAAACTCAAGGACGGCACCACGACTGAGTTTGACGCCCAGGTATCCGTAAAGCGTACAGGGGGCGGCGTGAACGGCGTGATCGAATTTGACCTGGCATTGTCTGTGCAGAGCAATTTTGACTACACGGATCCGACGGAAGGAACACAGGAAGGAGAATAAATGAATAACGAATTTGAGAGCGGGCTTGACCAGGAGCTTGGATTTACCCGGGAGCAGGAAAAAGTTATCCCGATACAGGAGGAGAAACCCAGGAGGAAACCTTTCCATATCTGGGAAGCCGGGGACAAAGAATACCGGATGAAGCTGACCACCGGCATGATCTGTAAGTTGGAGGAGAAATTCCGCACAAACCTGTTGAATGTGATTTCTGCTGACGGTGTCCCGCCCCTGGGGCATATGCTGACCATTGCCCAGGGCGCCATGGCGCCCTGGTACCACAATCTCTCCTATGCGGATGTGCAGCGGATCTTTGACACTTATGTAGATGAAGGCGGCAACCAGCTCAGCTTCTACTCGGATGTTATTATGGGGGTCATGGCGGTGTCTGGTTTTTTTACAGAAGCGCAGGCGAAGGAGATTGCGGAGAAAGTCAAACAAGACGATACGATGCTCTGATCTCCTGTGATATAAGCCGCCTGTATGAGGCAGCCCTGGATGCAGGCATGGATATCCAGGTCTTCTGGGACAGTTCGCTGTATGAAGTCAATGACTATATGGAGAGCCGGCAGAGGGTAAAAACCACCGAAAAACGGGAAGCCGTGCTGGATATGTTTATGCTGGCGAATATCATAGCGGAGAGGGACCCACTGACAGACAAAGAAAAGGGCAGACTGTCCTGCCCTTGGGATTATTACCCGCAGCTCTTTGCCGGGGATAAACGCAGGGTGGAGCAGGACAATGCTGAACGCGAGTTTGAGGAATACAAGGAAAAAAGGCGGCGGGCTTTTACGGCCCATAATCGCCAGAGAGGGGGCTGTGGCCTATGAAAACACTGGAGACGATCCGGGTAGTGCTGGAAGCCACGTCTGGGCCGTTGAAAAAAGAGATCCGGAAAGTCAGGGAAGAAATGAGGGCCTGTACAAAGGATGTGGATGCCCAGATGGACAAGGCTTCCGAGTCGATAGAGAAGGCCCAGGCACCGGTTAAAGGGGTCACGGGCGCCATACAGGAAATGAACCGGAAGATCCGGGAGTTCTCAGACCAGGCGGCCCTGGATGCGGGGATCAAAAAGTACTCGGACAATTACTTGGAGCTCCGGGACAAGATCGATGATACGGGACGGCATATCGACAGCCTGAAAAAGAAAGCGGACCAGCTATCGGATGCAGATAAATTTGAATTGTCACAGGAGTATAAAGATTTGGACAGATCAATTGCTGATGCTGAAAAATCCATGGAAAAGCTGGAAGCACAGAAACAGAAGATGGAGCAGTCCGGAAAGGCTTACGAATTTACGGAAGAATATCAGGCTGTATCAGACCAGATGGAGCAAGTCAGAGAAAAACTTGATAGTCTGGTTGCGAAGCAGAAAAAATGGGATTCTTATGGCGTGGGTTCTGATGCAGAGTCTTACAAAACGCTTCAAAAAAATATTCAGGATACGATCCGGGAATTTCAATACCTGGAAGGTGAGATGGATTACCTGAAAGAAAACGGAGAGGATAAGATTCCTACAGCTGGATTCAAGGAGCTGACTGCCGCAATTGAAGAAGCGAAAGGGCAGGTATCGCAGTATCAGGAAAAGAAAAAGCAGATGGAGTCTGACGGCACCCATATGGTGGAATCCCGTAAGTGGAAAAATATCACAAGCTCGATCAATGAAGCGATTTCCAGGAATCAGGCATATAAAGAACAGGCTGCCGGACAGATTTCTTCCGGTGCCGCCTATGTGCCTGTGAATGAGGGGTTCAGCTCCGGCAGTAAGATCCAGGAGATGGCGGCTGTGGTAAAAGCCGGGGCGGGTGCAGTGGGCCCTGCGCTATCCCAGATGAAGAACCGGATGGCCGGTGTGATCAAGGAGATCCCTCTGATCGGCCGCTTCGTAACAGAGTCTTCCTATCTGGCCCAAAAAGGGTTTTCACTGGCAGCTTTCGCGGCTTCCAAAATGGGGGCCGGTATTAAACGGGCGGGCGGTGCAGCCGCTTCACTGATTCAGCGTTTTGTTTCCGGTATCCCTGTGGTACGTCGCTTTACAAGTGCGGCGAAAGGCGCAGGAGGATCAGGCCAGAAGCTGGGGAACATATTTAAGACTATAGGCATGACAGCCCGGTTTATGTTTGCCAGTTTTGTGATCCAGGGTGCTTTAAACGGCGCAAAAGAAGGATTCAACAACCTGAGTCAGTACAGCGCAGAGACAAACCGTAACCTGTCCGCCCTGATGTCCGGCCTTACCCAGCTGAAGAACAGCCTGGCGGCCGCTTTTGAGCCGATCCTGTCTGTGGTGACGCCGATCCTCAGTCAGCTGATTGATTACCTGGTGGGGGCTTCCAATGCCCTGGCTCAGTTTTTTGCCGCGCTGACCGGGAAGAGCAGTTATACCGTGGCGAAGCGGGTGAATGCCGATTACGCGGCAAGTCTGGATAAAACAGCGGGCTCTGCCGACGGGGCCAATAAAGCTGCTAAAGACCTGAAACGGACCCTCCTCGGGTTCGATGAGGTGAATAAGCTGGGGGATGATTCCTCCGGTTTCGGCAGCTCCGGCAGCGGTGGAGGCGGGGCAGGCACAAACGGAGCGGATATGTTCACCACAGAGACGGTGAACAGCCAGTTTGCCGATTTTGCCAAGATGGTAAAGGAAGCCTGGGAAAAGGCGGATTTTACCGAGATCGGTACGATTGTCGGGGCGAAGCTGAAAAATGCCCTGGATAGTATCCCTTGGGACGGGATCAAGGCAGGGGCAGAGAAAATTGCCAAGTCTACGGCCACTTTCATCAACGGTTTTTTTGCAACTCCGGGATTGTTTGACTCCATTGGAAGGACTGTCGGAGAAGGCATAAATACAGGGCTGGTTCTGGCCAATACATTTTTAGAGGCTGTGGACTGGGATCAGATCGGGAAGTCCATTGCCACAGGCCTAAACTCTGCCGTAAATACAGTTGACTGGAAAAGTGTTGGGAACCTTCTGAAAAACCATCTTAATGCCCTGGTAGATGTGATATACAGTTTCTCCGGTACGTTTGATTTCAAGAATTTCGGGGACAGCATTGGCACGGCGCTAACCTCAGCGGTCACAGGTATCAAATGGTCTAAAGGCGGCGAAGGGTTGGGAAAACTTGCCACGGGGCTGTTTGACGCATTAGACGGGGTATTAAAAGGCACTGACTGGAAAGCCTTGGGAAAAGGCGTTACAACGGCTATATCCGGGTTTTTTGCAGAATTTAAATGGTCATCCGTAAGCTCTACTCTATCACATCTGTTTTCCGGCTTACTTGATACTCTAAGCGGCCTGATACAGGGCGTAAACTGGCGAGAACTACCTACTTACATAGTTGACTCCATCGTGAGTTTTATTACCGGGTTTGACTATAAAACAGCTCTGAAAAGCTTTGGTACTTTGGTTGCTTCAGCGTTAAAAGCGGGTCTTGACTTGGTAAAGGGTCTCGGCGATCTTGGCGCAAACTTGATAGAAGGAATTTTAAACGGCGGTGCCGATGTGATCATAGGTATCCCGAAATGGATCAAGAACAATATATTTGGGCCATTCATTGATGGCTTTAAATCTGTTTTTGGTATTCACAGCCCCGCAAAAAATGAACAGATTGTCGGTCTCGGCACAAACATTATGGCCGGCATTTTAAATGGAATTACAGGCGCACTCGGCAATCTCGGAAGCTGGGTAAAAACAAATGTGTTCGATAAGATCCAGGGCGCGTTTAGCAAAGCGGGGGATTTTGTTTTGGGAGTCGGTGCAAAGGTATCAACTACGGCCCAGGACTTGTGGAATGGTGTAAAGAGCGGATGGGATACGGTAAAAAATAAAACGGTTGAGATCGGAAACAAGCTCTCCACCGGAGCTGAAACACTTGCGGCAAACTTCAAAAGCGGTTGGGACAATGTCAAAGATAAGACTGTAAATGTGATAAATAATCTGGCTAACGGAGCAGAGGGCCTAATAAAAGGTTTCAAAGAAGAGTGGAAAAATAAAAACCCTTCTACAATGATAACGGATACTTTAAAAAATGGCGGTGAAAAACTACTGAAAGTCTTTAAAAAAGAGTGGAAAAGCAAAAAACCTTCCGCAGTCGTAACAGATACCTTGAAAAACGGAGCATCCAACCTCGCAAGCACGCTAAAAAGCAATTTCAATAAACTAGCTGATAGTAAAAAAACCTTGAATTTCAAAGGAAATGTAACGAAGCTCACGGTCGCAAAACAAGTCGTAGATGCGGCCCTGGCCGGGGCTAATGCTGCATTATCTGCAGGCCAAAAAGCCACTGGCGGTATATATAAAAACGGCCATTGGCAGGGAATTGCGGGTTACGCCAGCGGTGGAACCCCCAATACCGGACAGGTCTTCATGGCACGCGAAGCAGGGCCGGAGCTGGTGGGAACTATTGGACGCCATACATCAGTCATGAATAACAACCAGATTGTATCGTCTGTCTCGGCAGGGGTATACAGTGCAGTGCTGGCGGCCATGCAGGCATCGGGCGGTGAACGGAATATTGTTATTACCCTGGCTCCTGATGCGAAAGGCATTTTCCGCATCGTAAAAACAGAAGCCGAGAATTACGCCAGCGCCTACGGCGCGAGCCCGTTCCCTGTGTAAGGAGGTGAAACAGTGGCGGTATTATGGTTGAACGGAAAAGAGATGCCGGATCCGGCAGCACCGGATGGGATCACAATTACAAAAGAACCTGTCTGGTCTAAAAATGCCGGACGGGGATCTACTGCAAAATTTATAGGGGACATAGTGGGATATAAATTTACTATCCAGATCAAATGGCCGATTTTATCACAAAGGCAGACGGCTATGATCGATGCGGCTGTCACGGAACAGCCGTTTTTCACGGCAAAATTTATTGATCCCACCGATGCATCCGGTGCATTCGTAGAGAAGACAGTGTACGCCGGCTCACCAACTTATCCCGTTTATTCTTACGTTGAAGGGCTGCCCAGATATATTGGCGTGGGATTGAAAATTGTCGAACAGTAAAGAAGGAAACCAACATGAAAATAACAAATATACAGGCAGTAAATATGATCAACACCCTGGCGGCCATGGGGGACAAAATCCTCCCCAGGGAGGTCTCCTATGCGGTGGGGAAGAATCTGGAGGCCCTGCAGGTGCAGATTTACAAGCCTTATGAAAAAGAGCTGGAGAAAATAAACCAGCGGTATATGGTCCTGGACGGGAATAATAACCAGAAGATGGATGCCTGCGGCCGTCCGGTCTACACAGATCCCCTGGCTCACAAAAAGGAGCTGGAAACCCTCTGCGAGATTGAAAATGACTTTAAAATGCACACCGTCAGCAAGGAGCAGCTGGAGCAGTGCGATGATGGGAAGTACTCCGGTTTGACAGTCAGGGAACAGATGGCCCTCATGAAGATGCTGGAGGGCTGAGGGGGGAGGCGCTGCGGATGGTCAATACATCAGAACTCTATAACACAACTATACAGATGGACAGCCGCAGCTTTGTCTGCCGGGTCACGGCCGGGGCGGATACCCTGTTATCGGAGGTCAATAGCCTCGTCCAGACACTGGGGAGCTGCGGGGCCGACAGTTTCTCCATCGGGTGCGTGTTTGCTTCTTACGTGGATATCACGCTGTCGGCTGCACCCTTCCCCCTGGCGGGCCGGGAACTGTATGTGGAAATGGGGCTGCGCCTGCCGGACAGCACGGTGGAATATGTGCCCATGGGCTATTATACGGCATTCCCGTCAGATATTGAAAAGACCCGCGGCCGGATCACCGTAAAAGCGGCGGACAGGCTGTCTTCAAAATGCGGCGGCCTGTATGTACCGTCGGTGGTTTTTCCCGCATCTGTGGGGCAGCTCCTGGATGATATAGGGGCACAGGCGGGTGTGCCTGTGGAAACGGCCCTGGATACATCAGGGACGGTCACAGAGCCCATGGAGGGGCTTCTATACCGGGAAGCCCTGGGGTATATTGCGGGGCTGCTGGGGGGCTTCTGCTATGCCGACCGGTACGGGGCCGTCCGTATAGCCGCATACCCCCAAAGCCGGACAGCCGGGGCAGGTGCGGGAAGGTGCCTGGATGACGCCCGGATGGCGGAGGACGGTTACACGGTGGGCTCCCTGGCCGTCACCGTAAAAGCGGGCGGGACGGATGCCGACGGCAATGAGGATGCAGGGGTATCCTACACAGAAGGCTCCGGTGAAGGGATCAGCCTGTCTAACCCTTATATGACACAGGAATTATTCGATGCCATGAAAGGCCGCGTCCTGGGCTATACCTACCGCCCGGGCACGGTGCGGTTCCTGGGGGATCCCCGGATCGGGCCGGAGGATGCCCTGGAGGTGGAAACCTGGGCGGGGGACAGGTACCTGCTCCCCTGCATGGGCATTACCCATGACTATGACGGCGGCCTGACCACGGCGGTCACGGCCCCGGGCCGGGCGGTGTCTGACACATCTGCCAGGGGCCCTCTGCAGTCGGCGGTGGACAGGCTGCTGGCTGACATGGTGCTGACGAAAGAGGTAGTGGCGAAAAAAATCACGGCGGACGAAGCAGATTTGAAATTCGCCAGCATCGACAGCCTGCAGGCCAGTAATGCTCGGATTGATACGGTTTCAGGTGAACTGGCAAAATACCAGACGGTGGTGGCCGCCGAGCTGTCGGCCCTCACCGCCCGCATAGAAAAGATCACGGCCACCGACATCACCGTGGACTACCTGGAGGCCAACTATGCCGCCATCGACATGGCCAACGTAAACCATGGTTCCATTAAGAGCTACCACATCGGGGACGGCCAGATCGGCAGCGCCCAGATCGCCGATGCCTCCATCACGGACGCCAAGATCGTGGAACTCACGGCAAATAAAATAAATGCGGGCACTCTGTCCGTGGAGCGCCTGGAGATCCGCGGCAGCACAAACAGCCTGGTCTATGCCATCAACAATATCTCCGGGGCTTTACAGGCCCAGAACGTAGATACGCTAAACGGCGAAACCCTGACGCCCCGTACGGTCACGGCAGACCGGCTCGTGGCCCGCTCCATCACCGCGGGGGAGATCGCATCGGGAACCATCACGGCCAACGAGATCAACGTGGCCAACCTCTTCGCCCAGGACATCGAGGCCACCGGCACCATCCGGGGCCTGCACATCGTCGGCGCCACCGGGGACTTCTCCGGGACGGTAAACGCCACGGACGGTGTGTTCCGCGGGACGGTGTACGCCTCG
>DPJQ01000081.1:0-5385 GCA_003542935.1 Lachnospiraceae bacterium
TGACAAATTGTTTGCTTCCATCGATCACAGGCTCAGGCGCATTGAAGTTGACCTGCTGGAAAATAATGTCATACCCCGGCTAAACACCATAGAATCCTGTTACATGGCAACCTATAGCCGCTATCGGAATTCCGCCGATCAAATGGAAAAAGTGTTTGGCGATGTGGAACTGCTCAAAGGCGCCGTTGCAGAGCACAGCCAAATACTACAGGCGCGGGGATAACAAACACGGGCAGTAAAACAACCACATCTTTGCCATAATACGTTTTCATTTCTTTAAGAATTCCTTACTCAAATCTATCAAATTCCAAAATTGCAGCCGTGTACGAGAAAAATGTACCTCCTGCCCGGAATAGGCGGAGGTACATTTCCGTTGCACTATAGCTGTTCAGCACATTCACAGTTGCATCATTCTTTATGATTCAAATCCTCTTCATCAAAGGCCGTTTCGATAGAAGCCCCCGCCGGAACCATGGGGAACACCTTATCGTCTGAATCGATCACGCAGTCAATAACCACCGTGGTATTTAATGCGATGGCTTTCTCGATGGCCGGTCCGACCTCTTCTTTTTTTGTCACCCGCATACCCACGGCTCCCAAACCTTCTGCAACCTTGACGAAATCTACTTTATCGTTGAGGATCGTGTGGGAATACCTGTGACCATAGAACAGAGTCTGCCACTGACGCACCATACCCAGCACATGATTGTTGATGATGATCTCCACCAGTGGAAGATTGTTTCTGGACGCTGTAGCGATCTCATTTAAATTCATACGGAAACAGCCGTCCCCGGCGATATTGACCACAACTTTGTCAGGACACCCAAACTTCGCCCCGATGGCAGCCCCCAGGCCATAGCCCATGGTTCCCAGGCCGCCGGAAGTGAGCAGGGTATTGGGTTTTGTATACTTATAATACTGGGCCGCCCACATCTGATGCTGACCCACATCCGTCACCACAATAGCGTCGCCTTTTGTCACCCTGTACAGCTCTTCAATAATGTAAGGACCAGTCAACAGGTCTTTATTGTAGCGCAGAGGATACTTTTCACAGCAATTCTCCACCCAGTTTACCCATTCTGCGTGGTCAAGCTGCTCCAGCCTGCGGTTCAGTTCCCGCAATACAACGCGTACATCTCCTATCACGCTGGCGTCCACGATCACGTTCTTGTCGATCTCCGCCGGATCCACATCAATCTGCAGGATCTGTGCTTTCTTCGCAAACGTGGCCGTATTGCCGGTCACCCGGTCGCTGAAACGGGCTCCGATGACCACCAGCAAATCGCACTCCATCACGGCGTAATTGGATGTCTTGGTACCATGCATGCCGAGCATACCGGTAAACAGCGGATCTGTCTCCGGGAACACGCCGTGCCCCATCAGACTGGTGGTGACCGGTGCATGGATCTTGTGGGCAAATTCCGTTACTTCTTTTGACGCACCGGACAATACGGCGCCTCCGCCCACAAAAATCATGGGCTTTTTAGCCGCATTGATCATGTCAAGAGCATTCTGCATGTCACCGGAAGTAATATTTTTCATATCTGGCATGATCTCTTCCGGTTTATGATAAGTGTACTCGGTTACGGCCGCCGTCACATCCTTGGTCACGTCCACCAGCACCGGGCCGGGACGGCCGCTTTTAGCTATTTTGAAAGCACGGCGGATGGCATCGGCCAGCTTAGTCACATCCTTGACGATCATGCTGTATTTGGTGACCGGGATCGTCACACCGGCGATATCCACCTCCTGGAAACTGTCTTTCCCCAGCAACGGTACGCCCACATTGGCAGTGATCGCCACCACCGGAATAGAATCCATATAAGCTGTGGCTATGCCGGTGACGAGATTCGTAGCCCCCGGGCCGGAGGTGGCCATACACACGCCCACCTTTCCCGTCGCCCGGGCATATCCGTCCGCCGCATGGGCCGCTCCCTGCTCGTGGGAGGTCAGCACGTGGCGGATTTCCTCACTGTGGTTATATAATTCGTCATAAACGTTCAGGATCGTACCGCCCGGATACCCGAAGACAGTATCCACGCCCTGCTCCTTCAGGCATTCTATGATGATCTGTGATCCGTTTAACTGCATATTATCCTCCTGTATATGTCCATGCTCCCCCGCCACGGCAGGGAATCACTCGTTTTATTTCGGCATCTGTAAAATAGCTCCCCGGGCTCCAGATGTCACCATCTGCGCATAACGGGCCAAATAACCGGTAGTTACATTCGGTTCCTTCGGCTCCCATGCTACGCGGCGCTGTTCCAGCACCTCATCGCTGACAGCCACGTTCAATGTCTTCTCAGGTATATTGATCTGAATGATATCCCCCTCCTCTATCAGAGCGATGGGGCCGCCCACCGCCGCCTCGGGAGACACATGGCCGATGGACGCTCCCCGGGACGCACCGGAAAAACGGCCGTCGGTAATCAGGGCCACCGAAGAACCCAGTCCCATACCGGCAATAGCCGAAGTGGGATTCAGCATCTCGCGCATGCCCGGACCGCCTTTGGGCCCCTCGTAGCGGATAACCACCACATCACCGGCCACAATCCTGCCGCCTTTAATGGCCGCAATGGCATCTTCCTCACATTCAAATACCCGAGCCGGTCCCTCATGTACCAGCATCTCCGGCGCCACCGCCGACTGCTTGACCACGCTTCCGTCCGGAGCAATGTTACCCTTTAGCACCGCCAGACCGCCGGTGGCCGAATAGGGATCCTCCACCGGACGGATAACCTCGGGATTTTTATTCACAGCGCCGGCAATATTCTCGCCCACCGTCTTCCCTGTACAGGTTATGCAATCCAGATTCAGCAAATTTAATTTGGTCAGCTCTTTCATGACCGCGTATACGCCTCCGGCCTCATTAAGATCTTCCATATACGTGGGACCGGCCGGGGCCAGGTGGCAGAGGTTCGGTGTCTTCTCGCTGACACCGTTGGCAAAGCCGATCTCAAAATCAAATCCCACCTCATGGGCAATGGCCGGCAGATGAAGCATACTGTTGGTGGAGCATCCGAGAGCCATATCCACGGTCAGGGCATTCATAATCGCTTCCTTTGTCATGATATCCCTGGGACGGATGTTTTTCTTCAGCAGCTCCATCACCTGCATACCGGCGTGCTTGGCCAGCTTCAGACGATCCGAATAGACTGCCGGGATCGTGCCGTTCCCGGACAGGCCCATGCCCAGCACCTCAGTCAGGCAGTTCATACTGTTGGCGGTGTACATACCGGAACAGGAACCGCAGGTGGGACACACCTTATTCTCAAATTCACAGACATCCGCCTCGCTCATGGAACCGGCAGCATAGGAACCCACGGCCTCAAACATAGAAGACAGACTTCTCTTCTGCCCCTTGACATGTCCGGCTAACATGGGACCGCCGGATACGAAGATCGTCGGCACGTTGATGCGGGCCGCCGCCATCAGAAGACCCGGAACATTCTTGTCACAGTTGGGAACCATCACCAAAGCGTCAAACTGATGGGCCAGCGCCATGCACTCCGTGGAATCTGCGATCAGGTCGCGGGTCACCAAAGAGTATTTCATTCCTTCATGGCCCATGGCGATACCGTCACAGACGGCAATGGCCGGAAACTCCCTTGGCACACCGCCCGCCATAGCCACGCCCAGCTTAACGGCCTCCACAATCTTGTCCAGATTCATATGACCCGGCACGATCTCGTTGTAGGAACTGACAATGCCTACCAGGGGCTTATCCATCTCTTCTTTCGTAAATCCCAACGCGTTAAACAGGGATCTGTGGGGAGCCTGCTGCATCCCCTTCTTTACTGCATCACTTTTCATAATCTAACCTTCCTATTCGCTTTATTTTCATTCATTGAATTCAGACAGCCGCTGCAATCACATCCCCCATCTCAGAGGTGGACACACGGATGCACCCCTCCGAGAAGATATCCCCTGTGCGATAACCATCTTTCAGAGCCTTTTCCACGGCTTTCTCCACAGCGTCCGCCTCCTCATCCAGATCCAGGGAATAACGCAGCAGCATGGCTGCGGATAAAATCGTGGCGATGGGGTTTGCCACATTCTGGCCCGCAATATCCGGTGCGGAACCGCCGCTGGGCTCATAGAGGCCGAATTTTGTCTCATTCAGGCTTGCAGAGGAAAGCATACCGATGGAACCTGTCACCATGCTGGCCTCATCGGAGAGAATATCCCCGAACATGTTTTCCGTCAGGATCACGTCAAACTGCTGCGGTTCTTTCACAAGCTGCATGGCACAATTATCCACCAGCATATGCTCCAACTCCACCTCAGGATATTCCGCAGCCACCTCAGTGACGATTCTGCGCCAGAGCCGGGAGGAATCCAGCACATTAGCCTTGTCCACACTGGTCACTTTTTTCCGCCGCTTCATGGCTATGTCAAATCCGCGTCGAGCAATGCGGCGAATCTCATTCTCATTGTACGTCAGCGTATCCGTGGCTGTAACCAGTCCGTCCACTTCCTCCGTCTTCCTTGACCCGAAGTACAATCCGCCGGTCAGCTCGCGCATGATCATCATGTCAAATCCGTTCCCGATAATCTCATCCCGCAGGGGACAGGCGCTCCGCAGCTCATCATAGAGATAGGCCGGCCGCAGATTGGCAAACAGGTTCAAGGACTTGCGCAGCTTCAAAAGCCCCGCTTCAGGCCTTTTGTCCGGCTCCAGCTTATACCAGGGCGAAGTGGCTGCATTGCCGCCGATGGAACCCATCAGCACCGCATCACTGGCTTTCGCCTTCTCGATCGTCTCATCGGTCAACGGTACGCCATGCACATCGATGGACGCTCCGCCCATCAGCAATTCCGTATACTGAAAAGTATGCCCATATTTCTCACATACTTTATCCAAAACTTTTCGGGCCTCCCGAACGATCTCCGGCCCAATACCGTCGCCGGAAATCAGTGCTATCTTACATTCCATCTTCTTATCATCCTTTCTAATGACTATTGTTTCTATAATAATGCATCCCGATTCAAATTTCAACATGGAATATGGCTGTTTTCCGGATTCAGAAAACCCAAGGTAACGTTTCGTAATCCCACATGTGGTAGATGTATAAATCTACATAGTCCATACCAAGGAACCTAGATCCAACATCATTCCGCTGTCCAGATAGACAGCCGTTTCCTCTAACTGGATTTGCTCATAGTTTACATTCTTCAGAAGCTCTGTAATCTCGGCATCGGACGGCACACGATTTTCCTCTGTAGTAAAGCCCCAGGCTGTCAGCACCGGATAAATGGTAGGATCCTTTCCTCTTTCGGCTGCAACGCTTCAAAAGCACTGCGAAGTAATGGCCGATGAACACGAACCGCCCCATAGCCGCTACATAATCCAGCAGGAAGAACTATTTCGACGAATCCGGATTA
>DPJQ01000081.1:5738-5868 GCA_003542935.1 Lachnospiraceae bacterium
ATCATCATCCATCTTTGACCGTTCCCTTCCTGCGTCTGATGATATATATCTTGCAGTTCGACCGTACACTTTGGCAGCATTTCCTCAACAGATGCTTTTTCCTTTGTGCCCACAACAACCATAACCGTAA
>DPJQ01000211.1 GCA_003542935.1 Lachnospiraceae bacterium
TTAAAAGTTATTTCATGAATAAGTCATCAGCTATGTTATTTTCGACGTCAGCTTTGCTATTATATCGCCTGTTCCATCCATTGTCAACATATTTTTTGACATTTTTTTCTTTTTTTCGGGTAACACAAGGTTACAGTGCGGAGATGAAAAAATGTCCCCCGGCAAATACTTCAGCTGATCTGCCGGGGGACATCTTAAGATAAATACTGACGCATATTTTTCAAAGCATGTTTTTCCAGACGGCTGACTTGAGCCTGGGAAATCCCGATCTCTTTTGCCACCTCCATTTGGGTCTTGCCCTCAAAGAAACGAAGCCCCACAATGTATTTCTCCCTGTCGTTGAGTCTTTTCATCGCCTCTTTCAGGGAAAGATCCTCAATCCAATTTTCCTCTCTGTTCTTCTTATCGCTGATCTGATCCATCACATACAGCATATCTCCGCCTTCCGTGTAGACCGGTTCATACAGACTCATGGGACTTTGGATAGCATCCATGGCGTAGACGATATCTTCCTTATTAATACCTACTTCCTCTGCAATCTCATTGATCGTGGGTTCTTTGAGATTTTTCTTCACATAATTTTCCCTGGCATAAATAGCTTTATAGGCCGTATCCCTCAGAGAACGGCTCACCCGGATACTGTTGTTATCCCTGAGATAGCGCCGAATTTCTCCTATAATCATCGGCACGGCATAGGTTGAAAATTTTACATTCAATTCCGTATCAAAATTATCAATAGCTTTAATGAGTCCAATACAGCCGATTTGAAACAAATCGTCGGCATTTTCGTTGCTGCCTGAGAAGCGTTTGATCACGCTGAGCACCAGGCGGAGATTTCCTTTTATATACCGTTCACGGGCCTCTGTATCCCCGGCCCGGATTTTTTCAAATAAAGTTTCCTTTTCCTCATTACTGAGTACGGGCAGCTTTGCCGTATTGACACCGCAAATCTCCACTTTATTCAACGCCATAATAAGAATCCTCCTGTCATGTGTGATACTAAAATGATTCTCATTTGGCGATTTGAATATACCAGAACCGGAAAAATTTAAAAAATAAAGTGCCTTGACAAACTGTTTTTCCTGAGTTTTCCTACTCGTACTTCACGATATCTTTTTTCAATTGTTTCATAATCCTTTTTTCCAGACGGGAGATATAGGACTGGGATATTCCCAGGATATCTGCCACTTCCTTTTGAGTTTTTTCCTGGCCGTCGGGCATATTAATCCCAAAACGCAGGCGGATAATCGTCTGTTCCCGCCGGTTCAGCCGGGAAATGGCCCGGGACAGCAGATGACATTCTACTTCCTGTTCCAGATTGCGGTAAATGATATCCTCATCCGTACCCAGGATATCCGACAAAAGCAGCTCATTGCCATCCCAATCCACGTTCAGTGGTTCATCAATAGAAACTTCCAGCCGAGTTTTGGAATTCCGTCTGAGGTACATGAGAATCTCATTCTCAATGCAGCGGGATGCGTAGGTGGCCAGTTTAATTTTTTTCTCCGGGTTAAAAGTATTAATGGCTTTGATCAGGCCAATGGTGCCGATGGAGATCAGATCTTCCACGCCTACACCGGTATTGTCAAATTTCTGGGCTATATAGACAACCAGCCGCAGATTGTGCTCAATCAGCCTGCTCTTAGCATCGTCATCTCCCTGATCCGCCAGCCTTCCGATCATCTCAGACTCCTCCTCGGGCGGCAGTGGGGCCGGAAGTATATCCGATCCTCCTATGTAACATACCTCTCCTGTTTTCTGTATGACCATTCTGGTAAATCCCGGGAAACACGAGGCTTTCCCACTTCTGCTGGTTGCATAATACGCCATTTTTTTATTCCTCCTATTCCTGCAAAACATCCGGATTCAGTATCATCTGATAAGCCGGTCCAAATAATGCGCTGTTCTCGGAAACAGCAATCCTCGGATGCATTGTCATTCCTTTTCTTCCGTTTTCTCCAAGTATCAGATACTCTGCTGTAAAACACAGAAGCATACCTTCCGGGCATCCCAGACTTTTATAAGGTACATAATGAAAAGCCAGGCTCCTCGTATTTTCGCCCCGCATAAATTTCTCCAAACATATTTCCAGTTCCGGAAAGTCTTCTCTGATCAGCTGTCGGCTTACGATAGATACCGGCACCTGCCGGGAGCCGTCATACAGACAATTTCCCGTATCGTAAAGCCCCTTTGTCCAGACCAGACAGCCCCTGACAGCCAATCCCACCGGAAATATCCTGCGTCCTGTTTTCTGTTGTTCGATAGCTGTCAGAATGCGTACGACGACGGCCAATATCAAAGCCGCAGGCAGATACATAGCCTGAAAAGTTCTTCCCGCAAGTAAAGCCGTCCCCAGGCAAATGCCTCCCAAAAGAACAGTCAGCATAAATTTACCGGCCCATGCACCCAGCCAGGCAAAAAAGCCGCATGTTCCCCACACCAGCCTCAGAAGTCCCCCCTCCACAATAAGACTTCCGAAAACCACAAGCTTCCAGGAAGCCCCTGAAAGAAGCAGCACCCAGAAAACAAAAAGTTCCAGAATCACTGCCAAAAGCTTCCGCCATATCGGCACCGAATGATGCCATACAGCGCAAAGACAGTCAAACAGCAGATAGTCGATCACAGCCTGACTGAACCAGAGCTTGAAGAACTCTGCCGGCAAACGCAAAAAAACACCTCCCCGCTTCTGTCAGCATCCATCTGTTACTCGGATGAATCCCATTATAGAAGCGTGGAAGTGCTTTATTTGTCAAAATAGGGAACCCGTCTCCCAAAAAAATTTCGACAGTGTTATCCTTCTTTTCTACGGCAAAAGGATTTTCTATCGAGCATGTAAAACTCAGGCATGTAATACCGTGAGAATTTTTCTCATTTCGGACATGTCAATCTGCCCCGGTGCGGAAGCCTCAGCCACTGACCCAAAGGTGACAGCCGAACCGACAAGTTCTCCGGTCAAACGGCTTATAGCCCCCAGCCGGCCCATGGACATAGTAATCAGAGGCCGTTCCGTCTGACGCCGGTATTCTTCTGTCACCATAAGAAGCCGCAGGACATCCTCAGCCGTATCCGGCATAACCGCCAGTTTGAGAATATCCGCCCCGGCCTGCTCTATGTCAGACAGAATTTTTCTCATCTCTGTGGTATCCGGCGTTTCATGAAAATGATGGTTAGAGCCGATCACCGTCGCCCCACTTTTATGCAAAGTCTCAATCAGACGAGCCGCGTGGTTGATATCATGCATGACCTCCACATCCACCATATCCACCCGGCCATACCCGGCCGCCTCTGTCAGGATTTCATCGTATACATCCTCAGGCACTGCCAGGGCTCCGCCCTCTTTCCTGGTACGTACCGTAAATAATAGCGGTATGTCTCCGAGACAATTTCTCACATTATCCAGTACACTGTGCACACTGTCTCTATCCTTGACACCGGCAAAGAAATCTGCCCGCCACTCCACCAGATCCGGTCCTTTCGCCGCAGCCTCCCCGGCCTGCAGGATAATTTCATCCTCTGTACTCCCCATAACCGGCACACAGATCTTGGGCATTCCTTCGCCAATCACACAACCTTTTACAATTATTGCTTTTGTCATATGCTTTCACACCCCGATACATCACGGGATCTCTCCTTTCCTTGATTGTATCAGAATTTTAGCACACCTTTTCTTTACAGGGCAAGTCTGTACGTGATAATATAAGATAGCAGACTGCTTTTCCGTTACTGTTCACTCCGTGACCAGTAACAAGCAGTTTGGGCATTAAAGTTCGCTTCGCAAAGCCCAAACTGCCACCTGAATCATGTTTTCCCGCAGCCACACAGCGAGTGCGTGGCTCGGGTGTGAAAAGTAACGCTTTTCCACCCCATTTTTATCTCCAGAAAGGAAACACTATGAATACATCTATCACAGGACACACAGAACTGTTCGGCCTGCTGGGGAGTCCGGTTCGGCACAGCCTGTCCCCTCTCATGCATAATGAAAGTTTCCGTTACCACGGATTGGACTATGTATACCTCTGTTTTGAAATTCAGGAAAGGCAGCTTGAGCAGGCTGTCCGCGGACTGGTGACAGCCGGTATCCGGGGTTTTAACCTGACCATGCCAAATAAAAACCGGATGGTAGAGTTCTGTGACGTCCTCTCGCCTGAAGCCAATATTATGCAGGCTGTCAACACGGTGGTTAACAGAGAAGGCAGATTGACCGGCTACAATACCGACGGCACCGGATTTATGCAGGCCGCCCTGGATGCCGGGTATCCTTTGTCCGGTGAAACAATCACGGTGATCGGAACCGGTGGAGCCGGAACGGCCATCTGTGCCCAGGCTGCTCTGGACGGTGTGAAAAAAGTGAATGTTTTTGCCCGCCCCTCCAGTCGCTTCTACGAACGTACCCGCGAACTCATAGACCGAATAAACCGGGACACAGATTGTGAAGCCGGCCTTTACGATACGGCCGACATGACGGCTATGAAAACCTGCGCCGCCGAGAGCAAAATGATCATAAATGCCACGTCCGTGGGAATGGCCCCCCATACGGATCAATGTGTTGTCACCGATCCTAAAGTCTTCCACGAGAATCTGGTTGCCTGCGACATTATCTATAACCCCAAAGAAACCCGCTTTCTGCAAATAGCAGGAAACCGGGGCTGCCGGACGTTCAACGGCATGTACATGCTGCTGTATCAAGGTGCCGCCGCTTTCCGTCATTTTACAAATATGGATATGCCTGTGAACCTTATCAAAGAAAAGTATTTTTGAATATTCCGGGAAAGAAGGCCTTTCTACGCATTTAAAAAGCCGCCAATGACAAAACTGTCACTCGCGGCTTTCTTCATTTCTCTGTCTATCTGCGGGCCTTCAAAAAGTCCGGAATTTGAATATCCTTCTTCTGCACATTACTGGACAACGGCGTAGGAGTCGGCATGGTAAACGGTCTGGCCGTAAAAGGTTCTGCCGGCTTGACCGGCTCCGAAGCGGGAACTGACGTTTTAGCTACCTTCGTGGCAGCGGGCTTCTCCGCTTTTTTCTTAAGAGCATCCTTCACGCTGGCCACCTTGGCTGTAGCATCATCGAGGCCGGTGGCAATAACCGTAATCCTGGCTGTATCCACCGCAGAATCATCATACATGGCGCCAAAGATAATGTTTGCCTCATCACCGGCCAGACTCTGCACATAGCTGGCGGCATCATTGGCATCCATGAGCGAAATATCTCCGGAAATATTAATGATCACATGGGAAGCTCCGGAAATCGTGGTCTCCAAAAGCGGACTGGAAACAGCCTGCTGCACTGCCTCAAGGGCTTTATCATCACCTTTCGCCTCACCGATACCGATATGGGCCACACCCTTGTCCACCATAACCGTCTTTACATCGGCAAAGTCGAGGTTGATCAGAGCCGGCAGGTTGATCAAATCTGTAATGCCCTGTACAGCCTGCTGCAGTACCTCATCGGCCTTTTTCAGAGCCTCCGGCATAGTCGTTCGGCGATCTACAATCTCCAACAGTTTATCATTCGGAATAATAATCAACGTATCCACATTTTCTTTCAGCTTGTCAATACCCATCAAAGCATTGCTCATGCGGGTTTTGGCCTCAAAACGGAAGGGCTTGGTCACAACGCCAACAGTCAGAATACCCATTTCCTTTGCAATACCTGCCACAACAGGGGCCGCTCCCGTACCAGTGCCGCCTCCCATACCGCAGGTGACAAACACCATATCCGCGCCCTCTACCAGCTGGCGAATCTCTTCCATGCTCTCCTCGGCAGCTTTCTCTCCTACCTCCGGCTTCGCTCCCGCGCCCAATCCTTTGGTGAGCTTCTCCCCTATCTGGAGCACCGTCGGTGCCTTACATAAAGTCAACGCCTGTTTATCTGTATTGATCCCGACGAACTCTACGCCGCCGATAGCTTCATCTACCATCCGATTGACTGCGTTATTCCCTGCGCCGCCTACACCGATAACGATAATTTTCGCAGATGATTCAGCCTCGTTTGTCATGATCTCTAACAAAGTACTTCCTCCTTTTCAACCTTGAGTAATTTAATAAACCCCTTGATGGATAAATGTCCTTTTCATAAATGCATACGTCTATATAATATAATTTTATTTGTAAATACGCAACTCTTTTTTTCAAAAATATTACAGGACACGATTCAAAAGGTAACAGTTCTGCCGGAAGCTGAACTGCTGCCTTCAAAAAAGCAACATCATTCATGTCTATTCTTCTGGTATCGTTTCTTCCCGCTTCGGCACTTTTCTTTTAAGCTTATTCTCGGAAAAAATGACATTTTCTGAACTCCCATTATAATCTTCAAGGTGCAATTCCCCTGATTTTTCGGAAATCTCCGGCAAAATGGCCGCAGCTCTGGAAATTTTTTCTTCCGTCTCCTCGTCCGTTCCCAGGAGAATGCGGATCTCCCTGTAATAAAGTGTTACCTCGCCGTCCTCATTAAATTCTACCTGCTCCGGAATAATCTGATATTTATTTAACATCCGGCTGATGCCAAGGATTGTGTTAAAAACTTTCTGATCTTTCACCGGCAGTATCTCCTGCAGCTGCACCCGGTCAAACGAAAGGCCTGTAATCAGCGGCACTTCCGTCATGGCCGCTACATAAGACGTGACAGATTTACCCAACACCGGATCGGCTCCCGGCAGTTCTGAATCGAAAGACTGTTCCTCTTCCTGCTCCCCCTTACCATGAACCTCACTTTTCACAATCCGGCCATTCGCGTCAAAATACATATCACAGTCCAGATACCGGACATAACCGACCACCTGGGTCTCCTGCACCGTGATGCGGATGCTGTGGTTATCCACCATCCGCACCTCAATGCTTTCCACCAGCGGCAGATCCGCCGGAGCATACTTTTTCTTCCTGTAAGAAAGATACAGCACATTGTCAGAAAACAGACCGCTCTGTACCTCCGATATGATCCGGTCGTTGCTGTACCGGGTATTACCGATCACACTCACGTCCTGGACTGAATACTGCACAGAAAACCACACGTACAACACAGCCACCGCCAGAATCACCCCGGCAAAAGCGCCAATCCATATGTATATTCCATTATGTCTTCGACCATAATCCGATCTCATGCTTCACTGTCCATCTTCACAATCCGTCCCCCCAACAGATTGATTTCCTCGTAAAAGGATTCATAGCCCCTTTCTATATATTCCTGACATTCTACCACAGTCTGCCCCCGGGCTGCAAGCCCTGCCACCACCAGGGCCGCCCCTCCTCTGAGATCCTGAGCCCTGACCGTACGGCCGGTAAGCCTCACAGGCCCTTTCACCAAAGCCTCATCGCCCGCAGTCACAATTCGGGCTCCCATACGGGCCAGCTGTCCGGCAGCACGAAAGCGATCCTCAAAAATAGTTTCCCGAATCCTGCTTTCCCCCTCCAGTGTACAGCATACGGCCATCAGAGGGGACTGCAGATCCGTAGGAAAACCGGGATACACGTCTGTCACAATTCTGCCGACACTTTTTTTCACATGCCGGCTGTCCGTTAACAGTGTACCACCGTTCCACGAAAACTGTCCACCCATTTTCTCATAAACCTTCAGCAATTCATCCATATCCCGGCGCGGAGCTCCGGCGAGGTTAACCTGTCCCCGGGTGATGGCGCCGGAAAGCAGCAGCGTTCCCGCCGCAATCCGATCGGCGGGAATCGTATACTCTCCGTCGTGAAGACGGCTGCCCCCGCCTATACATATCCTATCCGTGCCGTCCCCGTCAATATCGGCCCCCATACACCGCAGAAAAGCGCACAGATATCCGATCTCCGGCTCTCTGGCACAATTTTCCAGAACCACCGGTTCTTCGGCGTGGACTGCAGCCAGTATTCCATTCTCTGTAGCCCCCACGCTGGGACGTGGAAACCGATGGCAGACGCCCCTCAGCCCATTACAGCTCAAAATAAGCTGCTGTCCCTCCCGATCAATATTCACTCCCATATCTGCAAACAAATCCAGATGGTAATCTATGGGCCTTTTTCCGATCACACATCCGCCGGGATAACCAATCTGCACTCTACCACAACGTCCCAGCATACTTCCCATTAGCATCACTGAAGAACGCATCCGTCCGGACAGCCCCTCCTCCACCGCAATCTCACAGATCCGGGAACAGTCTATTATCAGCGTATGTCCTTCCCAATGGATTTTGGCCCCGAGATTTATCAGCATTTTTTCCATATTATAAACATCGGATATCCGGGGACAGTTATGCAAAACCGTGCATCCCTTATGTAGTACCGCCCCGGCCATAATGGGCAGAGCCGCATTCTTGGAGCCCTGGACGGGAATCTCGCCTTTCAGGCAGACATCACCGCCCACTAGAATCTTTCCCACTCACATACTCCCAGACTTTTCTTATCTTTATATATATGCATCCCCGCACTGTTTTGTTACCCGCCGCCGGAAGCTTTCCTGCGCAGATATTCAGGGAGCGCGATGGGCCACCTGACGGCTGATATTCAGCGCTATACCCATCTCACCGTGAAGAAACACCACCGATGTGCCGCCATAGCTGATAAAAGGAAGTGTGATACCTGTGTTTGGAACGGAGTTCGTGACTACTGCCACGTTCAGGATCACCTGTAAAGCAATATGAATCATAATACCGGCACAGATCAGGCTCCCTTTCAGATCTGGGGAATGAACGGAGAGAAGCATCAGCCGCCACAGCAGAAAACCGAATACCGCCAGCAGAAACACCGCTCCGAAGAAGCCGGTTTCCTCACATACAATAGAAAAGATCATGTCATTCTGAGCCTCCGGCACGAAGCCCAGCTTCTGCATACTGCTTCCCAGCCCGGCCCCAAACAGACCGCCGCTGCCGATGGCATAGAGCCCCTGGATCGTCTGAAATCCTTTATCATAATTTTCCGGATCCAGCCAGACAGCAATCCGCTCCAAGCGATAGCTTTCCGCTGCCAAAAATGCGCCGGCCAGCAATACCGCGGCGCCCCCCAGGCCCACAAACTGCATATAATAAGGGTTAGACATAAAAATCAGACAGGCGGCAATGCCCAGGATGATGATGGCCGTGCTCAGGTTATTGGTAGCCACCAGAGCCACGATGGGCAGTACATAGAGAAAAACTCTCACAGCGAAGAGCAGTCCTGCTTTCTTATTCCCCTGACGACTGATCACGCCGGCCAGCAGGAGGATCACCGCTATCTTGGCCAACTCCGAAGGCTGAAAAGAAAGAGGCCCTAAAGCCAGCCAGCGTTTGGAGCCGTTGTATTCCTGGCCCACAAAAAGTACTGCGGTAGACAGCGCCAGTGACAAAAAATAGATCAGTCCCGCATAGCGGACGACCCGATGATAATCTACACAGGATACACAGGCCATCACCGCCAATCCGAGACTGACCGCCAGAAGCTGTTTTTTGAAATAGTATGCAGCGTCATGGAACCGGGCTTCCCCATAATAGGCCCCGGTGCTGTAGAGATACACCATACCCAGGACAGTAATCACCAACACAGCCGTCAGAAGCGCTCTGTCACATTTCTTATCCGCCCGAAAAAAATCCGCCATCCGCCCCGCTCCGGAAAAAGACTGCTTTTCCATCACTATATGCAAAGGATGGACAGCTTAGAACTTTTTCCCGGCCCGGGCAAAACAGAGGGCAGCTTACAGCCGCCCCACATACTCCTTGAATTTCTTTCCGCGAACTTCATAATTGGGGAATTGTCCCCAGCTGGCGCAAGCCGGGGACAGCAGCACCGCCTCCCCCACCAGAGCATGCTCCGCGCAGATCTGTACCGCTTCCTCCAGATCATCGGCCAGAATCGTATTCATAAAACCACAGCCATGGGCGGCTTCGGCTATTTTTTCCTTGGTCTGTCCGATCAACACCAGGCCACGCACCTTGCCGTCGAAAGCCCGGATCCATTCTTCATAAGAAGAATCCTTGTCATAGCCGCCGCCGATCAACCAAGTGGGCCGGTTCATGGCCCGAATCCCCTTGATCGCGGCGTCGGGATTTGTCCCTTTGGAATCGTTGTAGTAGGTTACTCCGTTTTTCTCGGTCACGTACTCGATCCGATGCTCTACTGCATGGAAATTTCGCACCGAATTCCGGATACTGTCCACAGGCACTCCGGACCGCCAGGCCATCGCCACGGCAGCCATCACATTCTCATGATTATGGCGGCCCAACAGGTGCATCTCATCGGTGCCGAGTATCGGGATCTCCCTGCCGTCCACGGAGAGCACGATCGTCTCTCCCCGCAGAAAGATCCCCTCGGGCAATTCCCGTTTACTTGAAAAATAAATGACTGACGCCGGCGCTGTTTTTCCAAACTCCCGGAGCACCTCGTCCTCATAATTCAGTACCACCGTATCCTCTTTCGTCTGGTTCCGGCAAATCTGTTCTTTTACACGGATGTACTCTGCCATAGTATGATGGCGGTTCAGATGATCTTCGGTAATATTTAAGATAGCGCTGACCCGGGGATGGAAGGTATGGATCGTCTCCAGCTGGAAACTGCTGATCTCCGCCACTGTCACGGTGTCCGGCCCCGTCTCAAGAGCAACGGATGTGTAAGGCGTACCGATGTTGCCTACTACATAAACACTGTCCCGGGCATCCGCCATAATTTGCCCCAACAACGCCGTGGTGGTGGTTTTCCCGTTGGTTCCGGTGATGGCAAGCACCGTCCCCTGTCCGGTCTGCCAGGCCAACTCCACCTCGCCCCACACAGGTACTTTCTCTTTGATCCGCAGGACATCCGGGAGGTCCGTAGGCACTCCGGGACTTAAAATGGCCAGATCCAGATTTTCCAGCGCATCCTCCGGCAAAGCCCCCAGGATGACCCGGGCTCCCTCTCTTTTCCTCAGCTTCGCCAGGATCTGCTCCGGATCCTGTTTATCGTTCCCGTCGTAAAGGAGCACTTCCGCACCTTTTTCCAACAGAAGATCCGCCGCACCTATACCGCTCACCCCCGTGCCAAACACCAGCACCTGTTTCTTTTCCATATCCATGATCTCCTCCTACATACCCAAAAAACCGATCATACACAAAATCGCCGTCAAAATAGCGAACACAAAGACCACCCTCGTCTCCGACCAGCCGCAGAGTTCGAAATGGTGGTGGATCGGCGCCATCTTGAAGAACCGCTTTCCGCCGGTAGCCTTGAAATATGTCACCTGAATCATGACGGACAACACCTCCACCACATAGACCAGCCCCACCAGCAATATAAAGATCGGCATCTGCAGCATATAGGCGGATCCGGCCACAAAACCACCCAACGCCAAAGAACCGGTGTCCCCCATGAACACACTGGCCGGGAAACAGTTAAAAAGCAAGAAACCCATCAGCGATCCCGTCACCGCACAGGTGATCGGTGTAATTCCGCTGCCTTTTATCAGAGCGGCTACCGTAAAGAAAACAGCCACCATCACCGTCACGCTGGAGGCCAGACCATCCAGGCCATCCGTAAAGTTCACCCCGTTTACTGTACCCACCACCGCAAAAAACAACAATGGAACCGCCAGCCAGCCGATATCCAGATGATATCCGCCGGTAAAAGGAATCTGCAGCGTCAGCGGTATATCTGTATATAGAATCAGATACAGAGCAAATATGCCCGTCACCACAAGCTGCAGAGCCATTTTCTGCCGCGGGAACAGGCCGTCCGAACGGTGCAGCACTACTTTAAGAAAATCATCCAGGAAACCGATCAGCCCGAAGCCCAGGGTCAGAAACAGCACCGGTATGATATCCGGATTGCTTCTCACAAAAAAAAGGGACGTAACCGTTGTGGCGATCAGAAAGATCAGGCCTCCCATAGTGGGTGTACCGGCCTTTTTCAAATGGGACTGGACACCGTCCTCCCTCTCCGTCTGTCCTACTTTCAATCTGCGCAGAAAAGGAATGATAAACGGCGCCAAAGCCACGCTGATCCCAAAAGCCACAATCACAGGTATCACAATACTTGTATCCATATTTCCCTCCACAAGCGCATCTTGGCGCCAAATTATCCCTCGGTATTTCTATTATGATATAATTACCCGGTTCCTGAACCGTTACCAGTATACGTCCTTTTTCTTCATTAATCAACTGTTTTATCCTCTTTCGCCTTCATATCCAAAGTGTCATCAGGTGCTTTTTCAATGCCAAGCCACGGAAGAATATTTTCATAAATACCTCTGATTACCGGCGCGGCGATGGTACCGCCATAGTAGACACCCTGGGGATTGCGTATGATGCAGATTCCCAGGATCTCGGGATCGTCCGCCGGGGCAAATCCCACAAAAGACGCAATATAACGATTGGCACTGCGGGGCAGGGTCTGGGAAGTGGCCGTCTTTCCGCCGATGGCATAGCCCTCGATATAGGCATTCTTGCCCCCACCCTCAGACACCACTTTTTCCAGGGCAAACTGCATAGTCTCTGATACTTCTTCAGACACGATCCTCTCCCCTTCTTCATAACCCAACACCCGGATATAACTGCCGTCGGCACTTTCCAGGGACACACCGATGTGGGGCGTCACCGTGGTTCCGCCGTTTACCAGGGCGCACACCGTGGCTGCCAGTCGGATCGGCGTGATTTGGAAGGACTGTCCAAAAGCCATCGTGGCCAATTCCACCTGTCCGATATTTTTCAGATCATGCATAATCGTCCCGGCCTCTCCGGGCAGATCGATATTCGTTTTTTCAAACAATTTAAATTTTTTAAAATAATCATAGAAGGTTTCCGCCCCCAG
>DPJQ01000205.1 GCA_003542935.1 Lachnospiraceae bacterium
CTGCAGCGCATTAAAGACCGTGAAAATGGGAAGCAAAGTAGCAGCCATCGGAGATAAAGCTTTCTCTGGATGCAAAAAACTATCTTCCCTAGCTATAGGAAAAAATGTATCCACGATCGGAAAATCCGCATTCCAGAACTGCACGGCGCTAAAGAAAATAACGATCCCAGCGAAGGTGGAAAAGATCGGCACCAGCGCCTTTTCCGGCTGTAAGAAGCTGACAGGGATCACCATAAAATCCCAGAAACTGACAGAAAAGAACGTGGGCAGCAAGGCATTTGCCAAAGCGGGGAGCAGCAATTACAAGAAAATGAAAGTGACGGTTCCCGCGAAAAAATATGCGGCGTATAAAAAGTTGCTGAAAAAGAAAGGGCTTTCGGTCAAGGCGAAGGTTGTAAAGAAATGAGAGAAATGGCCACGCCTATGGTGATGCGTGGCCCGGGAATGCGCCCTTATGCGGAAGAAGTCCTTTCGGGCGCATTCCGTGGCAACCTGGTTCAGTTGTGAAGTGCGTGAGGAAGTAACGGGATCATTTGGGAGGAAACAGGTTTGAAAAAGAGAAGTATTTTCTGGATTGCCACGGTTATAGCATGGATCATGCTGCATACAACGGTATGGGCAAGCTCCGAGCCGGAAAGAGATTTAGATTATGCAGATAACGAATTTACATACAATATTGAATCGGGGGAAGTTGATATTTCCTCACCGGGAAACTATTACATTTATGGAAATGGTCAGGTATCGCACAACCAGATCCGAATCAATGCAGAGGGAGTGGTGGAACTCACATTGCGCAATGTATATATAGATTTGAGCGCTGAGGATAGTGGGGTAGTTACGTGGGGAGAAGAAATTAAAGATTACGGGGGAATTCCCATATGTATTCAAAAGGGGGAAGTGCATTTAAATATAGAGGGCGTAAATACATTATTGGCAGGTAATCTTGCCGCAGGTATTTTTAACGGCAAAAATCCACTGGTGATTGACGGAACGGGAACATTGAAGGTAACATCAGGACGAAATGCGGCAGCAATCGGAGGAAATTATACAGGCCCTTGTGAGAATCTCACGATTAACGGCGGTACGATCGAGGCTATCGCAAGTGAACACGGAACCGCGATTGGCGCGGGATGGGAAGGATATTGCAAAAATTTATCTATTACGGGAGGAACGATCTATGCGAAGGCAAATATAGGAGAAACATATGGATTTTTTCAATGTGGGGACACGGCAATAGGAGGAAAAGATTGCGAGGGAATATCGATATCGGGAGGAACCGTTTACGCGTATGGCGGTCAGGGACCGGGGATTGGAGGAGAGTATACTGCTAAAAACATCATGATATCGGGAGGGACAGTCCATGCATATGGAGGGGATCTGTCAGCCGCTATTGGATGCGGGGGCGCAGTAAGAAATGATGGAGAAAAAACCATATGTGAATCATCGGCTGAAAATATTTCTATAGCGGGAGGAAATGTATATGCTTATGGCGCCTGTTGGGGTAATAAGTGGCAGGGAGCGGCCATAGGAGGAGGACGCTATGCCGATGTGAAAAATATTTCCATATCGGGAGGAACCGTTTATGCGGAAGCCAGCGAATTTGCAGCGGCGATAGGTTCCGGTATGGCAGGAATATGCGAAAATATTTCCATATCCGGCGGTGTGGTAAATGCAAAGGCAAATTCCTATGGCGCGGCAATAGGTACAGGAGCATATGATGCTATAAATGATGGTATTGAAAAGAAGCCCTTTGCGGATGGGATTTATATATCCGGAGGACAGCTGCATATTAAAGCGGGTGCATACGCTTCTGCCGGAATCGGAAGTGGATCGGGATTCAGCAAAAATATCTTTCTGTCTGGCGGAACGATAATAGTGGAGGCATCCGGGACAGGCATTGCCATCGGAAACAGAGAAAATGGCTATGATGTGATAGATATTAAGATTAGCGGCGGTAATATTCACGCGTCTACATTTAGCAATTGCAGACTGGTAAATGATAAGGGCGCTGAAATTGTGGAACATCAGATTGTGGTTGGAACAGATCATACGGGAAAGCCGGTTGCACAGGTGAATGTGCCAGAATATGGAACAAAAGATATGTATGTAGATAATGAGGGAGCCGTGCATATCTATACTGATGCAGCGAATAAGAATATATCTGTGGTTGTAGGTGGCATAACGTATAAATCACCCGGTGATGCATCATCTGGGGATGGCAGCCAATCTTCTTCTAATAATGGTTCCGGCAGCAGCACACAAAACAGCGGTAATGCTGTAGACAATGGAACCTCCAATACCGGCAGTCTTCCCGCAGCGGGCGAAAAGTTGACAGATATCAAAACAAAAACTGTTTATATTGTAATCGCCCCAGGATCTGCCGTCGCCTATGCCGGGACGACAGATAAAAAAGCCGTGTCACTGTCCATCCCCGCAACGGTCAAAATCAGCGGCGTGACATATAAGGTGACGTCTGTGGCAAAAAATGCTCTGAAAAACAATAAAAAGCTGCAGAAAGTCACCATATCCGGCAATGTGGCCCATATCGGAGCCAGCGCGTTCCAGGGCTGCAGCGCATTAAAGACCGTGAAGATGGGAAGCAAGGTAACGGTTATCGGAGATAAAGCTTTCTCCGGATGTAAAAAACTATCTTCACTGGTCATAGGGAATAATGTATCCGAGATCGGCGGGTCTACGTTTCAAAACTGCGTGGCGTTAAAGAAAATAACGATCCCGGCGAAGGTAAAAAAGATCGGAGCCAGTGCCTTCTCCGGGTGCAAAAACCTGACAGGGATCACTGTGAAATCCCAGAAGCTGACGGAAAAGAATGTGGGCAGCAAGACATTTGCCAAGGCGGGGAGCAGCAATTACAAGAAAATGAAAGTAACGGTTCCCGCGAAAAAATACGCGGCATATAAAAAGCTGTTGAAAAAGAAAGGGCTGTCGGTCAAGGCAAAGATTGTAAAGAAATAAAAGAACGGACGGCGTGGGCGTCTGTGTTTCCGGCGGGAAACTGGTAACCGCCATGTGCGAAGCCATGGGATATAAAGCCAGAGTCAGGTTTGCCGCAATTGATTCAGAAATGGAGACTTTCAGACAGTTGAAAAGGAGGCATACATGAAAAAAACAAGAACGATGGTTTTGTTGGCCGTCACTTTTATATTCAGCATTATGGCTGCTTTTTCGCCACCGGGAACAAAAGAGGTTCATGCCAAAACCACAACATATAGTGTTGTGGCGCGAAAAGGGTACAAATATATGTTCCGCTCGCCGCTGGATGGAAAAGTGAAGTGGTCCACAGACAATAAAAAGGTTTTAAAAATTTATAGCCGGACAGACAGTACCTGCAAAGTGCAGATGCTAAAAAACGGAAGCGCCACGTTCACCGCAAAATCAAAGAGCGGCATATGGAAGTGTAAGGTAACAGTCAAGTCCGGGAACGCGTTTGTAAAGGCCTGGTGCAGATAGTGGGTGAAAGAAAATATAAAGAAAGATATGGATTTTAAGGAGAAACTGATTACCGCATCGGCGTATGTCGTATCTACGAATTTCCAATATGGAAACAAGTCAAATCCGGAGGATGTGATTACGTACGGTGAGGGTACCTGTATTTCCGGAGGGAAACTGGTGGCCGCCATGTGCGAAGCCATGGGATATAAAGCCAGGGTCAGGTTTGCCGCAAAAGACGATATGTCGCGCTATCCGGCGAACGTCATTTTTATGGATCAGCATTACAATGTGGAGGTGACGGTGAAAGGCAAAAAATACTATATTGACGGTACACCCGGCAGTATGGCGGTCTATCTGTGCACCAAAAAGAAGACGCTGTTTTTCGGTTATGCTGTTGGCGACCGGATTATGTCTTCGGAAGAATTTATGGATGTACCGGCGGATGAGTTGTTTTGAAAGATCGTGCGATTTTGAAAAAAGATCTTTCGGGCAATACGAAGACCGTGAAGGGGTAGGAAGATAGATTAAAAGCAAATTATACCCGCGAGCACAAAAGTTTTCCAGATTCATTATCGCCCGCGGGTATATACGGGCTATAACGTTGGCAAATTATAACGCTCGCGGGTATAGTAGCAGGGAAAAAGCTTTATGATGCAGGAGGATTAAGATGGGAAAGAGAATTATATCTATACTTATGGCGATGGCTATATTGGTTCAAGCCATTCCTGTTATGACGGTGTTGGCTGAGGGGAGCGGGAATAAGGCGAAAGACGAAGTGGATTTTGGTGTAAAAAGTGTGTCTTTGGGAAGCTGGCATAGTGCAGCGGTAACGACAAACGGAGATTTATACTGCTGGGGCTATAATACTTATGGTCAAGTAGGGGATGGAACAAGAAGAACGCAGACTTCACCTGTAAAAATTCTTGAGAACGTGGATGCTATATCTTTGGGGGGATATCATAGTGCAGCAATAACGACAAACGGAGATTTATACTGTTGGGGAGATAATTATTGCGGCCAGCTGGGAAATGGAACAATCATCGGCTGCTCGGATACACCCATAAAAATCCTTGGGAATGTGGTTGACGTATCTTTGGGGGAGAGACATAGCGCAGCAATAACGACAAGCGGAGATTTATACTGTTGGGGAGATAATGAATATGGTCAGGTAGGAAGTGGAACAACCACCAACCAGGCTACACCCGTAAAAATTCTTGGAAATGTGTCTGCTGTATCTTTAGGACGGTCTCATAGCGCAGCAGTAACGACAAGTGGAGATTTATAC
>DPJQ01000234.1:0-690 GCA_003542935.1 Lachnospiraceae bacterium
TTCACATTTAATACACTTCCCATGTTGAAGGGATTTATGTACAGTTTCACCAATTACCGCGGCTACGGCGGATACGACTATGTGGGATTCAGAAACTATAAGGACCTGTTTACGGATCTCAGGGTAGGCAAGAGCTACCTGTTTACCTTCAAATACGCGCTGGTGGGTACGGTGCTTGTCAACGTGCTGAGCCTGATCATGGCGCTGGGGCTGAACAGTCAGATCCGTTTCAAGAGTGCGCTCAGAGGCATCTACTTTGTGCCGAACATTCTGGGGGGGCTCGTGATCGGTTACATCTTCAGCTTCTTCTTTACCTACATCGTACCGGCGGTGGGCAATGCACTGAATATCAGCTGGATTCAGAACAGTATTTTGGCCAGCGAGAAATATGCCTGGATCGGCGTCCTGATCGTCGGCGTGTGGCAGGCGGTGGCGACCAACACGATTATCTACATATCTGGCCTGCAGACGGTGCCGGAGGATGTGTATGAGGCAAGCAACCTGGACGGCGCGACAAAGTGGCAGGAATTCTGGAAAGTGACGCTGCCTCTGGTGGTTCCTTTCCTGACTATCAATCTGGTACTCAGTACAAAGAACCTTCTGATGGTATTCGACCAGATCATGTCCTTGACAAAGGGCGGTCCTGCGCAGAGCACGGAATCCATCTCCTACCTGATCTACAGAAACGGT
>DPJQ01000234.1:1071-6099 GCA_003542935.1 Lachnospiraceae bacterium
ATAGTAGGAATCACCGTGGCGCAGCTGACGATCATGAATAAGAAGGAGGAACAGTTATAATGAAGGAAGAAAAAAGAACAAACTGGGTGCTGACGTTCGTTCTGATCTTAGGCACCATAACCGTATTCTTTCCCTTGTATATGGCACTTATCATTGCCTTCAAACAGCCGAGCGAAATGACAAACGATGTGGCAGGGGCGCTCGCATTCCCGTCGACCTGGAGCTTTGACAACTTCAGACAGGCCATGGAGGTGACGGACTTCTGGCGCTCCCTCGGCAACAGCCTTCTGATTACGGTGGGCACGATCCTGCTTGCGCTGATTATTCATTCCATCGCGGGTTATGCGATCGGGAGAGGCATGGCGGAGAAGAAAAGCTTTAAACTGATCTATTTCTATATTGTGAGCGGTATGTTCGTACCCTTTGCGATCCTGATGATGCCCCTGGTAAAACAGACGGCGCAGATGGGGCTGGGCAACAGACTGGGCGTGATCCTTTTGTATGTGGTGTTCTATATGCCGATGAATGTGATGCTTTATACAGGCTATTTAAAAAATATACCGCTGGCCCTGGAGGAGGCGGCCTATATCGACGGGGCTACCACCTGGACCACCTACTGGAAAGTGATTTTCCCGATGATGTCCCCGATGCATGCGACGGTGGCGATTCTGACGGCACTGGGCACCTGGAACGACGTGATGACGCCGCTTGTGATCATGTCCGGCACAGGCGTCAACACACTGCCGCTTGCGCAGTTAAACTTCCAGACGCAGTTCGGCACGAACTACAACCTGGCGTTTGCATCCTATATCCTGGCGTTAATTCCGATTTTGCTGTTCTATGTCGTATGCCAGAAGCAGATCCTAAACGGCGTGGCAAACGGCGCAGTGAAGGGATAATGACAGAAAGAATTCATTTCCTGTCCGGTGTGCGGATGAACAACCGCCTGGAAGAAGACATTTCTGCTATCTGCCGGTTGTAAACCGGAAAAATATGTTATAAAATGATTATTAAAAATATTTCTCCCTCGTCGTTACAACGGGGGAGAAATGTCAATAGAAATAAAAACAGACAGTGGAGGGAAGTTTTGATATGGCAATCACGGTAGAACATGGCGTATTTCATATTGAGACAGCTAATACACTTTACCAGATGAAGGTAGATAATTTTGGGGTATTAAATCATTTATGGTACGGTGCAAAGACAAATTGTACGATGGATTATCTTCTGGATTATCCGGATGTGGGGTTTTCGGGCAATATCTATGAGGCGGAGAATCAGAGAACCTACTCGCTGGACACGCTGCCTCTTGAGTATGCTTCCGGAGGTGTGGGGGATTTCCGGGTCCCGGCAATTTCTGTCAGCCATGAAAACGGAAGCTGTGCGCTGGATCTGCGTTTTGAAGAGTATCATATTTTAAAAGGAAAATATAGGATTCCCGGTCTGCCTGCAGTGTATGCGGGGAACGATGAGGCGGAGACGCTGGAAATTGTTTTGAAGGATACGGCCACAGACGTAAAGGTGATCTTAAAATACGGTGTGCTGGAAAAAGAGGATATTATCACAAGAAGCACGGTTGTGCAGAATCAGGGAAACACGCCTGTGACCTTAAACAGAGTGCACAGTCTGAGTATGGATATCCCCTACGGGGAGTGGGAGTGGATTCATTTCCATGGCAGACATACAAAGGAACGGCAGGTGGAGCGGGCAGAGCTTCTTCACGGAATTCAGGAGAGCAGCAGCGGCAGGGGAATGTCCAGCCATCAGCAGAATCCCACACTGCTTTTCTGTGAAAAGGGTGCGGATGAAAAGAGCGGTTTCTGCATCGGTGCGGCTCTGATGTACAGCGGCGGTTTCCAGACACAGATCGAGAGGGATCAGTTGGACCAGGTACGGATCGTCATGGGGATCCATCCGGGTACTTTTAAATGGTTTCTGGAGGGGGGAGACAGTTTTTATGCGCCGGAAGTTATCCTGTCCTGTTCGGATCACGGTTTTGCGGAATTGTCCCACCGCTTCCACCATGTGATCCGGCATAACGTATGCAGGGGAAAATATAAGTTGTCAAAGCGGCCGGTGTTGATCAACAACTGGGAAGCTACTTATTTTGATTTTGACAGTACGAAAATTGAGAAGATAGCGAAACAGGCCGCAGAGCTTGGCATCGATATGATGGTGTTGGACGACGGCTGGTTTGGCAAAAGGGATTCCGACTGTTCGGGACTCGGGGACTGGGTGGTCAATGAGAAAAAACTGCAGGGTGGCCTTGACAGGCTGATTAAGAGGATTAATGATCTCGGGATGAAATTCGGCATCTGGATGGAGCCGGAGATGGTCTCGGAGGACAGCGAATTGTACAGAAGTCATCCGGAGTGGGCGATCCGCATACCAGGCAGAGCGCCCATGCGCGGCAGATATCAGCTGGCTCTTGACATGTCAAATCCCGAGGTGATTGAGTATCTGCACCGTGTGATCAGTAAGATTCTGCGGGAAAACAATATTGAGTATGTGAAGTGGGATATCAACCGGAGTATCTGTGACTGGTACACGCCGACTCTTCCCGAGAGCAGACAGCCTGAGCTGCCTCATCGCTATATTTTGGGACTCTATGAACTGTTGGAACGTCTGACAGGGGAATTCCCGGATATTCTGTTTGAGGGCTGCTGCGGCGGCGGCGGAAGATTTGACGCCGGGATGTTATATTACTGTCCGCAGATCTGGTGCAGCGACGACACGGACGCTCATGAGAGAACGATCATTCAGTATGGAACAAGCTTCTTTTACCCGATCTCCACGGTGGGTTCCCATGTGTCCGCGGTACCCAACCACCAGACCGGGCGGGTGACCTCCATTGATACGAGAGGGACGGTTGCGATGGCAGGCAGTTTCGGCTATGAGCTGGATTTAAACACGTTGTGCGAGGAGGAGAAGCAGGAAGTAAAGCGGCAGGTAAAGACCTACAAGAAGTATCAGGATCTGATATACAATGGTCAATACTACAGAGTCTGTGATCCGGCGGAGGGAAATCTTTCCGTCTGGGAGTTTGTGGCGAAGGATCGGTCGGAGGCGCTGATGCAGGGGGTGATCTATCGGGCCGAACCCAACGAACTGCGCAGGAGAGTGAGACTTGTCGGACTGGAGGAACAGGCGCTGTATCAGGTGGAGGGTGATGAGAATATTTACTCGGGAACAGCGCTTATGGCAGGAGGAATTTTACTTCCGGCGATAAAAGGCGATGATATCGCAGTCCAGATTCATCTGAAAAAATGTCAATAGAGATCAGGAGAACAGGGATGTTATTTCGTGACAGGGAGGCCGGGAGGTGAAGAGTTACGAAATGATATCCCTGTTTTATGATAATTGTCAGTTGTCGTCAGGAAAACGAATGTGCTATACTGGTATGGAATGAATTTTGGCAGGACGAAACGAGAGAAAAGCGAGAGCAGTGATGATACAGGCGAGGCTGACGGAATTAAACGAGAATGAAATATTGCTTTATCTTGGCTATAGAGGACAGGAGTATCCCGCTGAGGTGGAAGCGCAGATAAGGCGCTGTGAGAAGGAAGTGCTTGCGGCAGCAGTTCCGCGGCTGATCTGGCGCAGGCTCCCGGTAAACCGAGCGGATTTTTCCGTATTGCCGCTGGAGGGGAAGGATATCCGGGAGCTGCTCGCGGGATGCGATGAAGCGGTGCTGATGGCAGTCACGCTGGGACAGGGGATCGACAGGCTGCTTGTAAGAAGCGGCGTCAGCAATATGGCGGATGCGGTGATCATGGATGCCTGTGCCAGCACGGCGATCGAGAATGTGGCGGACAATTTTGAGATGGATCTGCGCAGGGAGCTGGAAGCGGAAAACCTGTATCTGACGGACAGGTTCAGCCCCGGCTACGGGGATCTGCCGCTGGCCGTCCAGAGACAGTTCTGTGCGGTGCTCGACACAGAACGTAAAATAGGGCTTTCGGTGAGTTCATCCATGCTGATGATACCGGGAAAGTCAGTGACTGCAGTGCTGGGCATTTCGGGGAGACCGAAACCGCTGCGGAAGCGGGGCTGTGAGAGCTGCAGTCTGTTTTGCAGCTGTATGTACCGTAAGGAGGGAAAGAGTTGTCATGAAAAATAGAATTATTCTTGACGGAGGAATGGGCACCATGCTCCAGGCCGCAGGGCTTGGGCTGGGAGAGAGACCGGATGTATTCGGGATGAAGCATCCGGATGTGGTGGAACGCATTCAGCGCAGTTATGTGGAGGCGGGCAGTCAGATACTGTATGCCAATACCTTCGGCACCAACGCCCATAAACTGGAAGGGACAGGTTATACGGTGGAGAAAGTTATCTCCGCCAATATTGCCATTGCGAGGAAAGCGGCCGGCGGAAAAGCGAAGGTGGCGTTGGATGTAGGCCCCATCGGGGAATTGTTAGAGCCTCTGGGCATGCTTTCTTTTGAGAAAGCCTATGAGATCTATGCCCAGGTGGTAAAGGCCGGGGCGGCGGGCGGCGCGGATCTGATCATTTTTGAGACCATGACCGATCTCTATGAAGTGAAAGCAGCGGTGCTGGCGGCGAAGGAGAACAGCACGCTTCCGGTCTGGACGACTATGAGTTTTGAGGCCTCCGGGCGCACCTTCACAGGGACTACGGTGGCAGCGATGGCGCTGACACTGACAGGCCTCGGGGTGGATGCGCTGGGGATCAACTGCTCTTTAGGGCCGAAAGAGCTGGTGCCTCTGGTGAAAGAGCTCAGACAGTGGACGGATCTGCCGCTGATTGTAAAGCCCAATGCGGGGCTGCCGGATCCAGCCACAGGGGAGTATAATATGGGGGCGGAGGAATTCGGACGGTGCATGGCGGAATTTCCGAAACTGGGGGCTTCCATCTTCGGCGGCTGCTGCGGGACAAACCCTGATTTTATCAGAGCGTTGGCGGGACTGCAGGATGTGGAGGACTGTGTTTCAGGAGGAGAGAAGCTTCGCAGGGGTGTCTGCTCAGCAGGGCAGGTGGCGGAGTTCGGCGCACGGCCAGATTCGGGAC
>DPJQ01000198.1 GCA_003542935.1 Lachnospiraceae bacterium
ACAGTTTAGCTGCTGGCTGAACTGTTACCAGTAAACTTTGTTTGCATTTCTTTTGCTTGCCAAGTCAGGATGAATGGTGTACTATAGAAGTAGTTTCTGGTGTCATCAGGGTATGTCTGCATTTCCTGCCAGAGGATGGGCGGATATCGTAGACATGTTTCCCGGTGGCTGTCTGAAGAAGAATCCCGGTTATTTTTGCAAAATCCCAAAACAAGACGAGGTAGTTAGACATTGATGAAAGAAAAGTATGAATCCCTGTCTGCCAGTGTGCTGCGCGAACTGGCAAAGGCCAGAGGGATCAAGGGTATTTCCGCATTGCGCAAAGAGCAGCTGGTGGAGCGGATGCTGGAGGCGGACAGGAAAGAAAAAGTGAAAGATTCACCCGGCGAAGAAGAGCGGGCCGCCCAGAAAGGAAACAGCGAGCCTGCCGATGAGAAGTCGGGCGCTTCCCATGAGCGGGAAGGGGAAAAAAGCACGGAGGATGCCAGGTACGACCATCGGCAGTTGGACAGCGGCCAGGTGGCGGAGGGAATCCTGGAGGTCATGCCGGACGGGTTCGGATTCATCCGTTCTGACAATTACCTGCCGGGGGACAACGATGTATATGTGTCGCCCTCTCAGATCCGCCGTTTTAATATGAAGACCGGAGATATCCTAAAAGGGAATACCCGCATTAAGAGCCAGGGCGAGAAGTTCAGTGCCCTTTTGTATGTGACCGCCATCAATGGTATGTCCCCTAACGAGAGTACCAGACGGTGCAATTTCGAGGATATGACGCCGATTTTTCCCAACCGACGTCTGCGGCTGGAACGTTACGGCAGCAGCCTGGCCATGCGCATCATGGATCTGGTCAGTCCTGTGGGCAAGGGCCAGCGCGGCATGATCGTATCCCCGCCCAAAGCCGGAAAAACGACGCTGATGAAGGATGTTGCGAAATCTATTCTCCGCAACAATCCGGAGATGTATCTGATCATCCTGCTGATCGATGAACGTCCCGAGGAAGTCACGGATATCAAGGAGGCCATCCAGGGCCCCAATGTGGAGGTGATCTACTCCACATTTGACGAACTGCCGGAGCACCACAAACGTGTGTCGGAGATGGTGATCGAGCGGGCCAAGAGGCTGGTGGAACATAAAAAGGATGTGACGATCCTTCTGGACAGCATTACCCGTCTGGCCAGGGCCTACAATCTGACCGTGCCGCCCAGTGGCCGTACGCTGTCCGGTGGTCTCGATCCGGCGGCTTTGCATATGCCGAAGAGATTTTTCGGAGCGGCGAGGAATATGCGGGAGGGCGGCAGTCTGACGATTCTGGCTACGGCCCTGGTAGATACGGGCAGCAAGATGGACGACGTGGTCTACGAGGAATTCAAGGGAACCGGCAATATGGAGCTGATCCTGGACCGTAAACTCCAGGAAAAGAGAGTGTTCCCGGCCATGGATATACAGAAATCCGGCACCCGCAGGGAGGATCTGCTCCTGACTTCGGACGAGCAGGAGGCAGTCTACAATATGCGCAAAGCTCTAAACGGCATGAAGGCCGACGAGGCGGTGGAAAACATACTGAATCTCTTCTCCCGCACCAAGACCAACGGCGAATTTATCCAGATGATGAAAAAACAGAAGCTGGTGTAGGAAATGCTTGCATTTATACAGGGAGTGTGTTACAATCAAAAAGCTGTCTGAGTACTTATGTACTCAATCTGTGACTGTGAAATCATGAAACAGTTACTCAGGCGTATTGACGTTGATAAATACGGTTTACAAAATAATCAGAATAAGAGGTGAAAAACATGAGAGAAGGTATCCATCCGACATATTACCAGGCAACCGTAACCTGTAACTGCGGAAATACATTCACGACGGGTTCTACCAAGCAGGATCTCCACGTTGAAATCTGCTCCAAGTGCCATCCTTTCTATACTGGCCAGCAGAAGACGGCGGCTGCCCGTGGACGTATTGATAAGTTCAATAAGAAATACGGCATTAAATAAAGCGATAGCTTTACTGGTAAAATGGGCTGAGATCTCACAATCTCAGCCCTTTTTCTCAGTTACAATGCATGTCGCGGAAACTGTCGGCGGCAGGCTCCGCAGATATTATGGAGGAAAGTATGAAATCATCAAATATAGGCGGTCAGGCGGTGCTGGAGGGTATTATGATGCGCCACGGGGATGTGTATTCCGTGGGGGTGAGGAAGCCGGACGGAGAGATCGCGGTAAAAGTGGATCCCTATAAGCCGGTGGTGCCGGTAAAAGCTCTTTACAAGATACCGGTCGTCCGCGGCGTATTTAATTTTGTGGAGTCCCTGGTGGTGGGAACCCGATGCCTGATGTACTCGGCTACATTTTACGAGGAAGACGAGGAAGAAAACAAAGCGGAGATGACGGAGGCGGAGAAAGAGGCGGCGCAGAAAAAGAAGGAGAAAGAGGACTCCCTGCTCATGTATGGCACGGTCTGCTTTTCCATTCTGCTGTGTGCGGCTCTGTTTATCATGCTGCCCTATTTTGCCTCACGGCTTCTGCGGGTGGTGACAGACTCGGAACTATTGATCACGGTGCTGGAGGCATGTGTCCGGCTGCTGATCTTTTTTGTCTATATTCTGCTGATCTCCCGGATGAAAGATATTCGACGGACGTTTATGTACCACGGCGCGGAGCATAAATGCATCAACTGTATTGAGCACGGTATGGAGCTGAACGTGAAAAATGTGATGAAAAGCTCCCGGGAGCACAAGCGCTGCGGAACCAGTTTTCTGTTTTTTGTGGTGGTGGTGAGCGTGATATTCTTTTTGTTCATCCACGTATCATCCCCGCTTTGGCGAATTGTGATCCGGCTGCTTCTGATCCCGGTGATCGCCGGAGTGTCCTATGAAATCATCCGTCTGGCGGGCAGTACGGAGAATCCGGTGGTGGCTGTTTTAAGCAAGCCGGGCCTGATGCTTCAGCGGCTGACCACCGCCGAGCCGGACGAACAGATGGTGGAGGTGGCCATAGCAGCCGTGGAGGCGGTATTTGACTGGAAAGAATGGCTTCGGGAAAACTATCCGGACGGCAGTGAGCCGGCGTAAACAGCGGAGCGGGCTAATTCCGGCGGACGCGGGAAAAGGCGGCGCATGGCGGAAAGGATTGGCAGCGGGATGACGTACAGAGAATGGCTGGCACAGGCCGCAGAATGTTTCTCGGAGCGGGGGATAGAAGATTCCGGGCCGGATGCCTGGCTTTTGCTGTCCCACGGAACCGGAATAGACCGGCTGTACTATTCCCTGAACGGCGGGGAGGAGATCCCGGAGGGACAGCTGGCCGGCCTGGAAGAGCTTAAAGAGAAACGCTGCAGTCGTATCCCGGTACAGCAGCTTATCGGCGAGGCATGGTTTATGGGATATCCCTTCTATGTCAATGAACATGTGTTGATTCCCCGGCAGGATACGGAAGTGCTGGCGGAATATGCACTGGGAGTATTGGCAGAAAAAACGGACAAACGGAATCCGGATATACGGGTAGAGGGGCAGGGAGAGTGCGGTTTGGGAAAAGCGACAGGAAAAAATGCCGGGGCGGGCCGTCCTCTGCGGGTGCTGGATCTCTGTACCGGTTCGGGATGTATCCTGCTCAGTATTTTAAAGGAAATGCCGGGGATTTCGGGAACCGGTACGGATATTTCCCTGGAGGCGCTGGCGGTGGCGGAGGAAAACGCCGCGCGGCTGGGCGCGGAGGCGTCGTTTTTGCAGAGCGATCTGTGGGAGCGGGTAGAAGGGACTTATGATCTAATCGTGTCCAATCCGCCTTATATTGCGCGGAAGGTGATCGGGAGCCTGGAGCCGGAGGTGCGGAAACATGAACCCATTCTGGCCCTGGACGGCGGGAAGGACGGACTGGATTTTTACAGAAGGATCGTGGGACAGGCCGCGGAATATCTGGAGTATGACGGGGAATTGTCCGTGGAGATCGGTTATGACCAGGGAGAGGCGGTGTCTGCCCTGATGAAAGAAAATGGTTTTACGGATGTGCGGGTGATCCGGGATCTGGCAGGGCTTGACCGGGTGGCGGCCGGGAAACGGCGCGGGTGAGACGGAATGCGGCCATGGTTTTGCGGCGGTATATGTAAGAAGAGGCGGGGAACGGTTGGCGTCTGCCGGGGATAGGGTAATTTCCGGAGAAAGCGGCGGCCGGTTATCCTGGAAGAAGAGGAGGAAAAGACATGTTTGACGGAGCGTTGACGGAGCGTCTGGAGACATTGCAGATGCGTTTCCAGGAAATATTGAACGAGCTCAGTGAACCGGCGGTGGCGGCGGATTCCGCCCGTTTCCAGAAGCTGATGAAGGATCAGGCGGAGCTGCAGCCAGTCGTGGACACTTACAAAGCGTATAAAGACTGCCTGACTACCATTGACGACAGCCAGGCCATGCTGGAAGAGGAGACCGACGCGGAGATGCGGGAGATGCTCAAGGAAGAGCTGTCCGATGCGAAGCATAAAATCGGAGAACTGGAGCAGCAGTTAAAGATCGCTCTGCTGCCCAAAGATCCCAATGACCAGAAAAATGTAATCGTGGAGCTCAGGGCCGGGGCCGGCGGTGACGAGGCGGCCCTTTTTACCGCCGAGATTTTCCGGATGTTTGTGAAATACGCGGAATCCCGGCGGTGGAAAGTGGAGACCATGAGCATCAGCGAGAACGGAATCGGCGGTTTCAAGGACGCCACCTTTATGATCACCGGCGCGGGAGCCTATTCCCGGCTCAAGTATGAGAGCGGGGTACACCGGGTGCAGCGGGTGCCGGAGACGGAATCCGGCGGCAGGATCCACACCTCCACGATGACAGTGGCGATCATGCCCGAGGCAGAGGAGATTGATTTCCACCTGGATCTGAATGAGTGTAAATTCGATGTGTTCCGGGCGTCTGGCAACGGCGGCCAGTGTGTCAATACTACGGATTCCGCCGTGCGGCTGACCCATATTCCCACCGGTATCGTGATCTCCTGCCAGGATGAGAAGTCCCAGCTAAAGAACAAGGATAAGGCCATCAAGGTGCTGCGCTCCCGGCTGTACGAGCTGGAGCTGGAGAAACGCCATGACGCCGAGGCCGAGGCCAGGAGGAGCCAGGTGGGGACGGGAGACCGTTCAGAGAAAATCCGTACCTACAATTTCCCCCAGGGCCGGGTGA
>DPJQ01000183.1:0-1452 GCA_003542935.1 Lachnospiraceae bacterium
TTTCATAAAAAAACTGAATTGTTTAGACGGTATTTCGATTACCAGATTAGGTAAGATTGAAGAACTGAAACAACAGGATTACAGCGGGAAAAGAGTATTTATATTGATTAAAGATACGGAAGGTGATCAAATAAGAAGTAAAATTGATCTGGGGGTACATAATCGTTTTGAATTGGAGCAGGAAGAATATTGTTTTGATATTGCTTATGATGATGAGGGGGCCAGCCTGCTGATTAATTCGGATGAGCAGATGTTTGCTGAAAAACTGTGTTCGTTGCTTAAGTTTGGACCACTTTCTACAAGATTCAAGGATGTGTATGACATGTATTACTTGAAAGATATGGTGGATATGACAAAGCTATTGGCGGCATTAGATACATATATATTTCATGATGATTCTATGCGGGAAAAGGAAGGGAAAGATATTGTAAAAAGGCTGAAGTTTGCTTTTAGTGATAAAACATATATCAGAAGTCTTGATAAATCGGACAAGAGATGGATTGATGATGAAATTGATGTGATAACCGAAGGGCTTTTGGAATTTGTGAGAAAAATTTGATGGCAGAAAGCAAGAGTGTGGAAGGCAGACCGGAGTTTCAGCAGATGTTAAGGGAAGAAGAGTCGATGAACGAATTAGAACAAAGAATGCTTAACATAAAACAACAGAAAGTTTCTGAGGATAGTGTCTATCAATTCCTGTTATTTTTTGATAAACTATATACAAAGTTTAATGATATTGAGAAAAAGCTGTTCTTAAAAAGCTTTGTAAGCAAAGTGCAGGAAATGGATTTGGACAATGAAAGTACCGTTAAACCGCCATGCGCTATAGAAGAAAGGTTTATTTATGAAAAAATTGGGAATAATCGCCTGTGGCAGCTATGAAGACACAGAGCTGACGCAGAGCCTGGAGCGTCTGCTGGGCTCCATCGGTGGGCTGGATTGGGTGGAACCGGGAATGCATATTGCCATAAAGACCAACCTGCTTTCAGGGTCGGATCCGAAAAGAGCGGTGGTGACCCATCCGGCAGTGCTTGCCGCCCTTAGCAGGCTGCTGACAGTGCGGGGAGCATCGGTGACGGTGGGGGATTCGCCGGGGGGGCCCTTTACGGAAGGCCATCTAAAACGAATTTACCGGCAGTCGGCTATGGAGCAGGTGGAACAGGCGGGAGCCCGGCTGAATCTGGACGTGGGACAGCGTGATGCCGCTTTCCCCGGCGGAAAGGTACTCCGGCAGCTCACCTGCACTTCCTGGCTTACGGATGCCGATGCGGTTATATCCTGTTGCAAATTAAAGACCCACGGGATGATGGGCATGTCCGCCAATGTAAAGAACCTTTTCGGGGCGATCCCCGGAACTATGAAACCGGAATATCATTTCCGCTTTCCGGATCCCAAGGATTTTGCCCGGATGATCGTGGATTTGGACGAGTATTTCAAGCCCCGGCTCACCAT
>DPJQ01000183.1:1620-2307 GCA_003542935.1 Lachnospiraceae bacterium
AATATCATTTCCGCTTTCCGGATCACAGGGATTTTGCCGATATGCTGGTGGATATCAATGAATATCTGCGCCCCCGCCTCTATATTACGGATGCCGTGACAGGAATGGAGGGAAACGGCCCCGCCTCCGGTACGCCCAGAAAGATCGGCGCTCTGCTGGCCGGTACGGATCCCTATGATCTTGATCTGTTGTGCGCCCATATCATCGGCCTGGATCCGGGGCAGGTGCCGACGATCGTGGCAGCCATGGAGCGCGGACTGTGCCCAAAAGAGATGGATTTATCAGAAATTGCAGGCGACCCGGAAGATTTTGTGATCAGAGATTTTCAGAATATCCGTCAGCTCTGGAATATCGAATTTGGCGGGAATATGCCGGGATGGCTGGTGCCTCTGGGACGCATGGCTCTGCAGGCCCGGCCCAGAGCCGAACGCAGGACATGTATCGGCTGTGGCAGGTGCGGCCAGGTCTGTCCGGCCGGAGCCATAACCATGGTAAATAAATATCCGTCCATTGACAGGGAGAAATGTATACGCTGTTTCTGTTGTCAGGAGTTCTGTCCGGAGGGAGCTATGAAGGTACACAGGCCCCTGGTCGCCCGGATGCTGAATCCCCGGTAAAGTATAGCGGAAACTGCTTTTGGCGGTAATGGATACGTGTATATTGAAATTAAACAGAAGCTGTAGCGGG
>DPJQ01000183.1:2557-6271 GCA_003542935.1 Lachnospiraceae bacterium
TTAAACAGAAGCTGTAGCGGGTTGCTCCGTTACAGCTTTTCTAAAAAATTTAACAGTGCTTCATATTGCTCAGCATCAAGTTTGGAAACGGTGTTGAGCAATTTTATCTGGTTTTTATTCAGAAGAACGATTTCGCTGCCGTCTTCTACGAAAAACTGTGACAGAGTGATACCGAAAGCATCACAGATCTTTGTCAGCGATACTACAGAGGGAATCATATTTTTTCTGTACCATGAAGAAATTGTAGACTGTGTCAGCCCGGATTTTACGGCAAGCTGATACTCACTCCAGTGCCTCTCCTCCCTCAGATCCGTTATTTTCTTCAAAATATCCAATCCCAATTCTCCTATATTTTAACGAAACACATAACTGAATTACTTAGTGTTACAGTTCAGCTGCAATGTCATTTACTTAAGTCGTTACACAGATGGCAGCGCCCGGGCTTAAGTTAATGGCATTGGTTCAGATGGCTGAATTGTAACGGCCTGGCGCTGATTTTCGTTTATTATACTTGATAAATGCGTTGCATTTTAATACGATAAGTCGTATAATGGTAACGACATGACGTAGCAAACATCACGTTAGCATTCTCCCTGCTAATATTTACACGTTATGTCGGAATATACAGAAAGGAGAGCTGAAATGAATCAAAACAAAAAGCTCACAAACTTTATCAGGGTATTGCTTCTGGCATTCGCCCTGGTATTGCCGATAGCCTTTGCTCCTGAAGTACAGGCTGCCGGTTCAGTGAAAAGCGTTGCCGTGACGAATCTTCCGGCAAAAACGCTGACGCTGAAAAAAGGGAAGTCCATGACTTTGAAAGTCAAAGTCACCACGACGGGAAAGGCTTCCAAGAACGTTACTTTTAAATCCAGTAAAAAGTCCGTGGCGACGGTGTCGTCCAAGGGCAAGATCACAGCGAAGAAGAATGGAAAGACCAATATCACCATTACTTCCAAAGCGAACAAGAAAAAGAAAGTAACCATCAGTGTGACAGTGGGGACACCGTCCACAAAAGTTGCCTTGAACAAGACAAAAGTAACCTTGGGCAAGGGTAAAAAAGTGACTTTGAAAGCCACGGTTACACCGAAAAACGCCAGCAATAAGAAAGTGGTCTGGACAAGTTCCAAAAAATCCGTGGCCACAGTAAGCAGCAAAGGCGTAGTGACAGGCAAGAAAGCGGGTACGGCCAAGATTACGGCTACAGCGGCGGATGGCTCCGGTAAGAAAGCCACCTGTACGGTGAAAGTAGGGAGTGCCGTGACGAAAGTGGCTCTGGATAAGACCAGCCTGAATATGTGGGTCGGCGGCAGCGAGACACTGAAAGCGACTGTTTCTCCTTCTAAAGCCGTGGTCAAGACTGTGGAATGGAGCAGCTCCAATCCGGCAGTGGCGGCCGTTGATAACGGAAAAGTGGCAGCTTTGAGTGCAGGTACAACCACGATCACTGCAAAAGCGACAGACGGATCCGGTAAGAAAGCTACCTGCACAGTGACCGTAGGAGTACCGGTAAATATTGCCAGCGTATCTGTGCTGAACCCGGGGACAGTGACGGTAACGTTGACCAGCGCCCAGGCTCTGAAAGCCGAGAACTTTGCGATCAAGACAAAAGCCACTAACAGCGGAGAATTCAATAAAACATGTGCTGTAGATAATGTTTCTACTACAGATAATATTATCTACCATGTGGTATTTAGTGAAGGAACCCGTTTGTCGGATGATCAGAAAATTCAGGTGACTGTAAACGGATTGGACGGAACCGGGACAGCCACGGCGGAAGCTGTATACAGCAGCGGAAGATTTGACTATCATTATGAAAGGATCATAACAGCGGAATATAATGAGAGGCTCAGGAAAAATGACGGGTATAGAATTGCGTCTCCTGGTTATGGTTACTGCAGTTATGAAGTGAGAGATCTTCCGGCAGGTATGAAGTACGAGGTGTCGGATGACGGTGATTCTGTACAGTTCTATGGAACACCTACCCAGAAGGGAACAAAAACCGCTACGGTAGTCGCTACGGATGAGCTTAAAAATACGTACACCTATACCGTATATTGGTTGATCTATGCCGATGACACGATCACAGCGGCATACAGGCCGCAGTATGTTCTTCTGAGGAACGGGGAGGCCAATATTTCGCTGGACAATGATGGAACAACTATGTTCAGAACCAGAGGAGGATCAGGTTCCTACAAATACAGTTTTGAAGGGAATAATTATGAGTTGACAATCGGCGAAAATACCGGTTATGTCAGCGGAAAGTTGAAAGCTGCCGGTACCTATAATCTTTCCATCAAAATACAGGACAGAGAAAACGAGAAGCTTGTGACGACTGTACCTTTGACGATTGATGTTTCTCCTTCCGTAGCTATTTCCGGTATGGTCAAGGATGCAAATGGCAATCCGGTAAGAGGTGCCAGCGTAGTATTTACGAATAAAGACAAGTCAAACCGTTATTCTGCTGTAGGGTATAGCGATACTGATAATACGGGTATGTATTCTGCCTATGTTGCGGCGGGTACATACGATATTGATGCGTCTTACAGCGATTCCCATAAATATCTGTATTCCCAGGAGCTGGCTTCCAGCCGTTCAGGGTTTGATATTGATCTGGCGTTGTATCGCATTGCCGTATATTCTGACAATAAAGACATAAAAGCAGAGGATCTTGGCACATGGTATGATGACGATGATAATGCCTGGGGATATGGCGACCAAATCTATGTGAAAGAAGGCACCTACCATCTGACTGCAGAGACGACAAGAGCTTTTATGACGATCAAATCGGAGCTTAATGTTACCGTAAATGCGTCTTCAACCGCGCCGGTGACTGCAAAAGTGACAGTGTCTGATACAGAATCCATAAAAGGAACTCTCAGCCTGGATAAAGCAGAGACAGTCAATGTGAACGGGAGTTATAAGTATTATAAATTCGTCCCTGCCGAGACAAAGACATATTATTTTTATTCGCAGAGGGGAAGCTCATATCTTGATGCCTACGGCTGTCTCTGCGATGTCAATGGAGCTGTGTTGAGGTACGATGACGAAGGTATGGGAAGCAACGGTGATTTCTGTATTGCATATGAGTGCGAAGGAGGAAAAACATATTACGTTGGAATCCGGGATTATGATGATAATGAAGGAACTGCAACTTTGACAGTTTCCGCAACGAATCCGGTACCACCGGTGGAGAATCCGCCCGTGGAGGATGAAGAGTAATAAACCGCCTGAGAAAATAATTTGAAAAAATAGCGGTAATAAGAATTTCCCTGCAGTTCGCTGCAGGGAAGTTTTTTAGTTTAGTGGTTGAAATATTTTAACATCTGTACCGGCACATCATTTTCGTCGATATTTCCCTGCTTGTTCCGCTTATCAAAAGCCAGGAATCCGGCAGCAGAATAGAAGTCAAAAAGTTTTGGCTGGGCATTACACTCTATATATACAGTTTTTCCGCCAATCAGATATTCCACATCTAATATACGTTGCAGAGCCATAGAAAGTAAATCAGACACCAATACTTTTCAGCAATTTCATCATATCCTCCGGCAGCGGAGCCTCAAAATGCAGCGCCTCACCCGTTACAGGGTGGTCAAAATCCAGTGCGGCGGCGTGGAGAGCCTGCCTTTTGATGCGGGAGAAATCAGGATTGTACAGAAAATCTCCTGGCAGCGGGCAGCCGATATGGGCCATGTGCACCCGGATCTGGTGGGT
>DPJQ01000183.1:6564-7228 GCA_003542935.1 Lachnospiraceae bacterium
CATGTGCACCCGGATCTGGTGGGTACGTCCCGTATCCAGATGCAGTTCTACCAGACTGTAAAGGGAATCCGCCGACAGGGTACGGTAGTGGGTGACGGCGCGTTCGCCGCGGAGGAAATCTACCTGCCTTTGGAGGCAGGAGCCCGGCACGCGGCCGATGGGTGCGTCGATCTGCCCGTCTTCCGGCTCGGGACGCCCCTGCACGACGGCCAGATACGTGCGGCGGATGGCGCGGCGTTTCATCGCATCGGAGAGAACGGCCGCGCTCAGGGCATGTTTGGCCAGGACCAAAAGCCCGGTGGTGTCCCGGTCCAGCCGGTTTATACAGCGAAATACGCAGGCTTCCCCCCTTTCCCGGGCATGGGCGGCTGCGGCGTTTGCCAGCGTGTTGCCGTAGTTACCGGGCGAGGGGTGTACCGGCATATCGGCCGGTTTGTCGGCCACCAGGATATCCTCGTCCTCATAGACGACGGTGAAGGGGAGGGGTACCGGTTCGATTTTTTCCGATGGTTTTTCCTCGGGCAGCAGGACATCCAGCCGGTCTCCCGCCTTGAGGGGAACGCCGGTCCGTGTCCATATGCCGTTTCTGCAGATGGCTTCCGGCGTGCGTTTGAGCCCGGCCAGCAGATGGCGGGAATAACCGTGTTCCCTCAGGAATTCTCCC
>DPJQ01000183.1:7518-10315 GCA_003542935.1 Lachnospiraceae bacterium
CTCAGGAATTCTCCCAGGCGTTTTCCGGCGTCCTGCTCTGTGATGATATAAAAGAAACGGCGTTCCATAAAATGTCTCTCCCTTCTGTGTATGGCAGTAACAGTTCAGCCAGAGGCTGAACTGTTACACGGCATATTGAAAAAATACATCCTGCCGTTTTGAAACATTGTGGTTTTAGAAAAACTGTGTTAAAATATGAATAATATTGCACATGACATTTTTTTTTTCAAGGAGGAAGCAGCGATCATGAACGACAAATATGTGGCTTATGTCGGTACCTATACCCATGGCAGCAGCATCGGTATCCATATCTGTGATGTGAATGTGGAGGAAGGCACGCTGACAGAGCGGAAGGTGGCTCCGGTTAATAATTCTTCTTATATCGTACAATCAAAAAATGGCAAGTATCTGTATTCCATCGCCGACGAGGGCGTGGCAGTATTTGCCATTTTGCCGGACGGGGATCTGAAACTGATCAATAAAGTGGATATCGACGGCATGCGCGGATGTTATCTGTCCGTGGGACATCAGGGAAGATATCTGTATGTGGGCGGCTATCACGACGGGAAAGTGACCGTTGTGCACACTCACAGCGACGGGCGCCTCGGCAGTGTGCTGGACGGCGTGTTCCACCAGGGCCTGGGTTCCGTGGCGGAGCGGAATTTCCGCCCCCATGTCAGCTGTGTGATTCCCACACCGGACAACCAGTATCTCTGCGCCGTGGACAGCGGCATCGACCAGGTGAAAATCTACGAGGTCAAGCCGCCCCATTACAAACTTAAACTGGTGGATATCCACCGTTGTGATCTGGAGTCCGGCCCCAGGGAGCTCTGTTTTGACGCCAGCGGGAAACATGCTTTTCTGATCTACGAGCTGGCCAACCGCATCGATGTATTTAACTATACGATGGGAAAGAAGGGTCCGGTCTTTGAGAAAATCCAAAGCGTGGATACGGTGATCGGTGCAAAGGACAGTAAGCATGACGCCGCGGAAGCCATGACCCTGTCGCCTGACGGCAGATATCTGTTCTGCACGACGGCCGGATGCAATGAGACGACAATGTTTGCCATTGATGAACAGACAGGTAAGCTGGAACCGAAGTTCAGCCTGCCCACCAGCGGCGCTTATCCCAAGGACATCATGATCTTCCCCGACGGCAGGCACATGGCGGTGGTAAACCATGAGTCAAACAGTGTCACTACCTTTGCCATTGATTACGAAAAAAATGTGATTACGATGAAAGGTAAACCCCTGTCCGTGGAAACACCCAATTGTATTTTGATCACGAAAGTGGAGGAATGAGCCTGGAAAGATACCGCCCGTACCGAACCGTGTATGGGCGGTATCCTATCCCCAGATTTTTTTCACATGCTCCATGGTGGCGGCCATACCGCCCAGCAGGGCATCCGCAATCACCAGGGCAGCCATGGATTCGATCACGACCACGGCCCGTGGTACGATGACGGGATCGTGGCGTCCCTTGATCCGGCAGGTGATCTCTTCGCCGGAGGTGTTGACAGTCTGTTGGGGAGAGAAAATGGATGGCGTAGGCTTGACGGCTGCCCGGAAGATGAGGGAGCTGCCGTCGCTGATGCCGCCCAGTACTCCTCCTGCGTGGTTGGATGCTTTAAAGATCCGGCCGTCGTCGTCCGTACGGAAGGGATCGTTGTTTTCGGAGCCCCGCGCTTCGGCAGCGGCAAAGCCGTCGCCGATCTCAAAACCTTTTACGGCGCCTACGGAGCAGACCGCTTTGGCCAGGTTTGCGCTCAGCTTCTCAAAAACAGGATCGCCGAGCCCCGCCGGCAGATGCTCCACCACACATTCGATGATGCCGCCGCTGGAATCCGTTTCTTTCATACAGCGGTTCAGGTAGTCCCGGGCCTGTTCGGCAGCTTCCCTGTCCGGCATATAGAGGGGATTGCGGAATATCTCATCGGCGTCGAAGCTTTGGGCAGTTACGGGGCCGATAGCCCTGGTGTAGGTGGTAAATGTGACGCCGATTTCCGCAAGCATTTTTGCGGCCACGGCTCCCCCGGCTACCCGTCCGATGGTCTCCCGCCCGGAGGAGCGGCCGCCGCCCCGATAATCCCGGAAGCCGTATTTACAGTCATAAGTGTAATCCGCATGGCCGGGCCGGTAGTAGGAGGCGATCTCCGAGTAATCCTGGGAGCGCTGCGTCTTGTTGTGCACGATCATAGAGATGGGAGTGCCGGTGGTACGCCCCTCAAAAAGTCCCGAAAGGATCTCCACCTGGTCATCCTCTTTTCGGGGTGTGGAAAATCTGCTCTGCCCCGGTTTTCTACGGTTCAGATACTGCTGAATATCCGCTTCACACAGGGGGAGCCCTGCGGGACATCCGTCTACCACCGCGCCGATTCCCGCCCCGTGGGATTCTCCCCAGGTGGTGACGCGGAATATATTGCCAAACGATGAACCTGCCATTATTTTAATGTCCTTTCTCAATTCTTTTCTGGCATTGTATCATTATCCCGTATATTTCTCAATCTCTAAAATTCATTCCGGAGCCGGTGATTTCCGCTTCCATAAACAAATTGACAAAAGGCAGGGTGCAATCGTATAATAGGGCTTATCGAAAATTACGTTGAGATTTTAAGCCTGACAGACCGCATACAGGGAGGTAATATGAATTTTTTAAATAAGCTGGAACGCAAATTTGGCCGTTACGCGATTGACCGTCTGACTATGTATATCATTGCCACCTATATACTGGGTTATGTCCTGGAGTTTGCCGCGGGAAATCTGACTCAGTATCTTTATCTGGATCCCTATTATATCC
>DPJQ01000189.1 GCA_003542935.1 Lachnospiraceae bacterium
CGACCTGTGCTGAACAGTTACATATTTTTCAGTAATTAAGAGGAATATCAGGATGAATGTAAAAAGTGAAACAGAATATACAAATGTTTCCACGCGTTATCCTTTTCTGGATAATCTGCGGGGAATGACACTGCTCAGCATGATCCTGTACCATGCCGTCTGGGACATGGTCTATATATTTGGTGCGCCCTGGGGCTGGTTTCGCTCCCAGGGCGCTTATCTCTGGCAGCAAAGTATCTGCTGGACGTTTATTCTGTTGTCCGGTTTTTGCCAGGGACTGGCCCGACGGCCGGTGAAAAACGGTCTGAAAGTATTCGGGGCGGGGCTTCTGGTCACAGCAGCCACGCTGATTTTCATGCCCGCGGAGCGGGTAGTGTTCGGAGTGCTGACCCTCATTGGCTCCTGTATGCTGCTGCTTGTGCCCATGCGGAGGATATTGGATTGTATACCTTCCGTTATGGGATGTATAGCCGGTTTTCTTCTGTTTGCGCTTTTCAAGGGGATCAACGGCGGCTGGCTGGGGTTCTTTGACATTCCGCTGTTTCGTCTTCCCGGCTGGTTGTATGCCAATCTGTGCACTGCCTATCTGGGATTTCCTGCGGGAGATTTTTATTCCACGGACTATTTCTCCCTGATTCCCTGGTTTTTTTTGTATCTGACGGGATATTTTATCTGCCGCCTGCTCGGCCAGGGAGGGAAACTGCGTCTGCCTGTTCAGAATCCTTTACCTGTATTTTCTTTTATGGGCAGGAATTCGCTGATCATTTATCTGCTGCATCAGCCGCTGGTTTACGGGGTGTTGCTATGCGGTACGGTATTTTTTCCCTGAAAATAACAGCTGCCGGCGGGCGGTTGGGAGACCGAAATCCATCTCCACGGTTGATTTTTCTTTGCCGCTTGCGTATAATACTAACGGTCAGGCGGCAGTATTTGCCATGCCGTTTTCGGCAGCCGGACAAAAGGGAGGTCATGCGGTGAATGAAAGCGCGAGAATATGCTGAAGCATACATGCGGAATATGATTGCCCTGTGTATGCATCCCAGCCAGAAAAAAATAGAGCGTTTCAGCGGCGGCGAGCTGCTGATTCTGGCATTTTTGTCCTATCATAACAATAGCCTTTCTCCGAAAGAGATCTCACAGATCACCGGTACCAGTACTGCCCATGTAGCCAAGGCGCTGCGGAATCTGGAGGCCAAGGGGGAAGTACGGCGTCAGCCGGATTCTGCGGATGCCAGGAAAAAAGTGGTATCTGTCACGGAGGCAGGCGTAGAGCGGGTGGAGAATGCCCGGATGGAGATTCTGGATGATTTTAGCAGGATGATGGAAGTACTGGGCGAGGAGGACGCGGCTCAGCTTGTCCGTCTGTCCGGCCGTATCGTCCGGCTGGCAGAAGAGAGGATGTAAAAAAATTTACAGGAGAATATTATGAAAAAATGGAAAACCTTATATTGTAGAACCTTTCAACTGGTGATGCGCATGGCATTGCCTTTTTTACCCTACCGTGAGCCGAAGATGCTGCGCACCATGGACGAGGTGGCGAAGATCTGTGAGCGTCGCCGCATCCGCCGGGTTCTCCTGGTCACCGACTCCGGGATACGCGGGGCGGGCCTGACAGAAGAACTGGAGGAAAAGCTGGCCGAAAGGCAGATTGATTGCTTTGTCTATGACGGCACTGTGGCGAATCCCACGATCCATAATATTGAGGAAGCCAGGGCGCTGTATGTAAAAACGGGCTGTCAGGCTGTGATCGGTTTCGGCGGCGGCTCCAGTATCGATTGTGCCAAAGTGGTGGGTGCGCGGATTGCCAAACCGAGACAGACGGTACAGAAGATGCGGGGACTTTTGAAGGTGCACCGCCGTCTGCCCCTGCTCTTTGCGGTACCCACCACGGCGGGTACGGGCAGCGAGACCACGCTGGCGGCTGTGATTACGGATTCGGACAACCATCATAAATACCCGATCAATGATTTTGTGTTGATCCCCCGCTATGCGGTGCTGAATGCGAAGGTCACACTGGGGCTGCCGCCTCATCTCACTTCCACCACAGGCATGGATGCCCTGACTCATGCCGTGGAGGCTTATATCGGAGGCACGACTACGAAAAAGACCCGCCGCTATGCCGAAAAGGCCGTTACCTGGATCTATCAGAATATTGAAACTGCCTGGCGGGACGGAAGCAGCGTTTTGGCGAGGAAGCGGATGCTGTACGCTGCCTTTCTGGCCGGGGAGTCGTTCTCGATTTCCTATGTAGGCTATGTCCATGCCGTGGCCCATTCTCTGGGCGGCCTTTACGGCGTTCCCCACGGGCTGGCCAATGCCGTGATCCTGCCCTATTTTCTTGATTACTATGGAGAGACGATTGACGGAAAGCTGGCCGCCCTGGCCAGGAAATCGGGGATGGCGGATGAAGGGCTGGCAGACCACGAGGCGGCGGAGATGTTCCGCCGGTGGGTCAGAGATGTGAATCGCCGTATGGATATCCCGGAGCATATCCCGGAGATTCGCGAGGAAGATATCCCCCGTCTGGCCGCCCATGCGGACAGGGAGGCGAATCCTCTCTATCCGGTGCCGGTGCTGATGGACAAAGAGGAGCTTGCGGCTATGTATCGGAAAGTGAAAGGAGAGTAGGGTATGGAGGAACTGATGAGGCGTCACCGGGAGTTTATGGCATCCCGGAAAAGCTATGGGGTGGAGTATCGTCTGCGGGCCCTTGGCCGTTTGCAGGAAGCGATCCGCCATTATGAAGATGAGATCTGCCGGGCCGTTTACCTGGATTTAGGTAAAGCCCGTTCAGAGAGTTATATGTGTGAGGTGGGATTGACCCTCGCAGAACTGTCCCATGTGAAGAGGCATTTGAAAAGATGGGCCAGGACGAGATACGTGGGCACCAGTCTGGCCAATTTTCCGGCCAGCAGCAGGATCGTGCAGGAACCCTACGGCGTGGTGCTGATCATGTCTCCCTGGAATTATCCTTTCATGCTGTGCATGGAACCCCTGGTGGGAGCTATTGCTGCGGGCAACAGTGTGGTGCTCAAACCCTCCAACTATTCTCCGGCTACCTCGGCAGTGATAAAAAAAGTGGTGGCCCGGGCCTTTGAGCCGGGTCACGTTTCCGTGGTGGAGGGCGGAAGGGCCGAGAATACGGCGCTGCTGGAGCAGAAATTTGATTATATTTTCTTTACCGGAAGTAAGGAAGTAGGACGGCTGGTCATGGAGAAGGCGTCGAAGCACCTGACTCCGGTTTCTCTGGAGCTGGGCGGCAAGAGTCCCTGCATTGTGGATCGGACCGCCAATCTGCGGATGGCGGCGAAAAGGCTGGCCTACGGCAAATATTTGAACTGCGGGCAGACCTGTGTGGCTCCGGATTATCTGCTGATCGACGAGGCCGTCAAGGATGAATTTCTCGTCCATTACCGCCGGGCCGTGGTGAGGATGTACGGTGAAGATCCGCTGGCCAATCCGGATTACGGAAAGATCATCAATGAGAAACATTTTCACAGGCTCTGCGGTCTGATGGACAGGGAGCGGATCGTGCTGGGAGGCCGCACGGAGCCGGATAAATTCCGCATCGAGCCCACGGTCATGGATCGGGTGACGGAGGCGGATGCCATCATGCAGGAGGAGATTTTCGGGCCGATCCTGCCGGTGCTGACTTTCCATTCTCTGGATGAGGCGGAACGGTTTGTGCTCGCCAGGCCCAAGCCTCTGGCCTGCTACGTGTTTACCTCCGATCCGGCGGTGGAGTGGCGTTTCCTGCGCTATGTGCCTTTTGGCGGCGGCTGTATCAACGATACCATCGCTCACCTGGTTTCCAAAACCATGGGCTTTGGCGGCGTGGGGGACAGCGGTATGGGGAGCTATCACGGGAAACGGAGTTTCCAGACATTCAGCCATGAGAAGAGCGTTTTGAAAAAATCCATGTTGGTGGATATGCCCATGCGGTATCAGCCTTATAAAAAGATTTATGATAAGATGGTGAAAATGATTATGCATTAAAAGCAGGAGGTTTATGATGCCTTTTTATTATTATTTTGATCCCACGTATATACTGGTGTTGATTGGCGTACTTTTGTGTATGGCGGCTTCCGCTAAGTTGAATGCCACCTACAACAAATATCAGAGGATCCGGAGTTACAGCGGTATGACCGGGGCGGAGGCGGCTCAGCGGATTTTGTATCAGGCCGGGATACGGGATGTGCGTGTGGAGCATATTTCCGGCAATCTGACCGATCATTACGATCCGAGGAATAAGGTGCTGCGGCTGTCTGATACCACCTATGGCTCCGCATCGGTGGCGGCGGTGGGGGTGGCGGCCCACGAGTGCGGCCATGCCATGCAGCATGCCCACGGCTATATACCTCTTTCCCTGCGTTCCGCCCTGGTGCCGGTGGCAAATTTCGGGTCGGCCATCGCCTGGCCCCTGATCCTGTTCGGATTGCTCATAGGAAGCCGTTCTTCCGGTATGCTGATTACGGCGGGGATCCTGGCTTTTTCGGCCGCGGTGCTGTTTCAGATCGTCACCCTTCCCGTGGAATTTAACGCTTCGGGCCGGGCCCTGCGCATGCTGGAAGATAACGGTATCCTGCAGAGCGAGGAAATACGGATGACCAGGAAAGTACTGTCAGCGGCGGCCCTGACCTATGTGGCCGGTGCGGCTTCGGCTATTCTGCAGCTGGTCAGAATATTGCTTTTGACAAACCGGCGCAGAGACTGATGACGGAAAGACGCGGCGGTATTTGAAGACAGGAGGATTTATTGCATTATACAAACACAGATTTAGTATTATTCTTTCTCATTTATTCATTTCTGGGATGGGTGACGGAAGTGTTGGTGGTATCCCTACGGCAGAAACATTTCTGCAACAGGGGTTTCTATAACCTTCCGGTCTGCCCCTCCTACGGGGTGATCCTTGACATCCTGCTGCTGGCTCTGCCGACGCTGCAGGGACATTTTTTTATCCAGTATCTGACCACCCTGGTAGTTCTGGCGGCGGTACACTACTATTCCGGGGCCACCGTGCGCATGACCTGGGGGCGCAGTATGTGGCGATATGAGCGAAATAATATGTTCGGCGGCGGAAAGCTGGGATTTTTTTATTCCTGTATCCTGGCGGCGGCAGCGCTGCTGACCTTTTATCTTGTGCATCCGATGCTGTTTGTGATGGTGAAGCTGATTCCCATGGCCGTGAGGAATGTGATTGCCGTCACAGGTATGGTGCTCCTGGCGGCAGACCATCTCTCTATTCTGTATGCCGTCGTACATAACCGGAAAAATAAAAACGGGCTGCTCCGGTACCGCAGGGAAAATCAAAAGTCCAAGGGGGCGTTTGGCAGCAGGCTTTACGCCATCATCTGGCACAGGCTGGACATGGCTTATCCGGAAATGGAAATCGATCGCGCGGAGCCGGGGGATCTTACCTTTGCCAAAGGAATCTGTTTTGACAAAATGGTATGGGTCTTTGTGATCTGTGCTCTGGGTGGGGATATGATTGAGACGGTGTTCTGCCGCTTTTCGGCGGGGCACTGGATGAGCCGCTCCAGTGTGATCTACGGCCCCTTCAGTATTGTGTGGGGATTTGGCGCCGTGCTTCTGACCATTGTGCTGGACAGTGTGGCGCTCAAAGATGACCGCTATGTGTTTGGGTTCGGCTGTCTTCTGGGCGGCGTCTATGAATATACGTGCAGCGTGTTCACGGAATTTTTCCTGGGTACCACTTTCTGGGATTACAGCGACATGCCTTTTAACATCGGCGGCCGGACAAATCTTTTGTTTTGCAGTTTCTGGGGAATCCTCTCGGTGGTGTGGGTAAAAATCTGCTACCCCAGGCTCAGCGCATTCATAGAAAAATTTCCTCCGCTGGGCGGGAAGATTGCCACCTGGGTATTGATCGCGGCCATTGTCTGTGACGGCCTGATCTCGGCCACAGCCATGGTGCGCTACACCCAGAGGGCCGAGGGCCAGGCTCCTGCAGGCTCTATCGGGGAGTTTGTGGATACTCACTATCCGGACTGGATGATCGAAAAGATCTGGCCCAATATGCGAATTGATAATGTGAGGATCGGGGAGCGGTGAGAGACGGATCCGGCAGAAGATGAAGTGCTGTGTAAAAATGCCGCCGAAATGATTTCGGCGGCACACGGGCAGGTCTTTAAGTGTTCAGCAAGTGTTCCAGTTCCGCAGACGCCTGTTCATAGTCGATAAAGTGAATGGCGTGGATACCCTGGCGGGCGGCTTCCTCCACATTTGGTTCCGTATCGTCAATAAACACGCACTCCGCGGGCGTCAGGTGATAATGATCGATCAGAGCCCGGTAGATGGCCGGATCGGGTTTGATCAGCTTGACGTCCCGTGAGAAGATACCGCCGTCCATGAGGGGAAGGAAATCCAGCACATCCCGGTTGGCCTCTATGGCGTATGTAGAGTAGTTGGACAGGTAGAGGACCTGATAACCCCTCTTTTTTAAACCGCTGATCCAGTCTTTGGAATAGGGACGATGGGTAAAAGCCTCGCCCAGCCGGTCGAAAGCGGTGAGAATCTCCGTCCGGTAGCCCGGCGCGGCGCTTATGAACCCGTTTCTTATCTGATCCAGACTCCACACCTCCCGGTCCAGTTCGTCCCAAACGCCTTTGGTAAACAGGGCGTCTTTGACGGCCCGCACCGTCTCTTTGTCGTGAAAAAGCCTTTCCAGATGGCCGTCCCAGTCATAATTCATGAGAACCCTTCCGATATCAAATATAACTGTTTTGATCATAGTATACTCCTTTCTGCCTGGTTTATTATAGGTGGAATGGCATGTTATTTCAAGACCGGTCCGAAAAAA
>DPJQ01000036.1:0-9283 GCA_003542935.1 Lachnospiraceae bacterium
TATATACAGGTCAACATCAAAATCCGATGCCAATGAATTTACAACATTTTCCCATTCCTTGATTTCCTGAACCTCGTCAAGAAACAAATAGGTTTTGCCCCCGGGCGATAGCTGTTCTTTTAGCTGAGTGTATATCTGCTTCGCCGTCATATCCTCATATTCCATTGAGTCAAAACGGCAGCTTATGATACGATCCGCCGGGACATGCCGCTCCTTTTTCAGCTTTTCCATAATCATTTTCAGCATCGTAGACTTTCCGCAGCGGCGAACTCCGGTGAGGATTTTAACAAAGGGCGTATCCGCATAAGCCATTATTTTATCTGCATACATTGGTCTGTAAATCACGATAACCACCTCCAACTACAAAACATAACCGCAAATTACTTGAAAATTCAATATATGTTGCGGTTTATAACCGCAAAATTTTTGATATCTGCGGTGGACGACGGAAAGGACTTGCATTAATTTTCCCTTGGCATAGCACTGAGGAAATTCAAGATTGAAGGAAACGTCCCTTTCTGTTATACTTTGGGTCAGAATGAGAAGAGAAATTTTTTACAGAAAACGGAGGGAAACAGACATGTCAAAACGAATTATGTGCTTTGGGGATTCCAACACGTGGGGGGCCACACCGGCGGAGAATCTGCGGTATCCGGAGGATGTGCGCTGGACGGGCGTGCTGCAGAGAGAACTGGGGACAGCGTACCGGGTGATCGAGGAGGGCCAGAACGGCAGGACGTCCCTGCTGGACGATCCCATGGAGGGGCGGCTTGGCGGCCTGCGGTATTTTGCGGCCTGCTGCGAGTCCCAGGTTCCCCTGGATCTGATCATCCTGATGCTGGGTACCAATGACCTGAAAGCACGTTTCAACCTGGGGGCCAGGGTGATCGCCAACGGGTTGAAACGTTATCTGGATGTGCTCAAGGTGGTTCCCATGGCCGGGGAGACGCCGAAGGTGCTGCTGGTATCGCCGATCCTGATCTCTCCCGATTACAGGAACCATACCCTGTTTTCGGACATGTTCGGCGAGGATGCGGATGTGCGGTCGGAAAAACTGGCGGAGGCTTATCGGGAGATGGCCGAGGAGACGGGGATCGAGTGGCTCAATGCGGCGCAGTACGCCAAGGCGTCTCCGAAGGACGGCGTCCATATGGAGGCGGAGGAACACGGAAAGCTGGGAATGGCCATGGCGGAGAAGGTAAGGCAGATCCTGGGGTAAGCGTACTATAATCAAGAAGGAGAAAACATGCTGAGCTTTGTCAATGATTATTCCGAGGGGGCCCACGAGAAGCTGCTGCAGCGCCTGGTGGAGACCAACAGGGAGAGCCTGGACGGCTACGGGGCCGACAGATACAGCGAATCCGCGAAACAGAAGATCCGGGCGGCCTGTGCCTGCGACCGGGCCGATGTGTATTTTCTGGCGGGAGGCACCCAGACGAACCAGGTGGTCATCGACGCGCTGCTGGACAAGTATGAGGGTGTGGTGGCGGCGTCGACGGGACACATCCACACCCATGAGGCCGGGGCCGTCGAACACACGGGCCATAAGATACTGGAAATTCCCCACAAAGAGGGGAAACTGATACCGGATGCCCTGGAGAAATACCTGAAAGCTTTTTACCAGGATGAAAATCATGAGCATATGGTGTTCCCGGGCATGGTGTACATATCCCATCCCACCGAGTACGGGACGCTCTACACGAAACAGGAGCTGCAGAGACTGTCTGAGATCTGCGGGGAGTACGCCGTACCTCTGTACATGGACGGTGCACGGCTGGGCTACGGGCTGGCCTGTCCGGATACGGACGTGACGCTGCCGGATGTGGCCGAATATTGCGATGTATTCTATATCGGCGGGACGAAGGTGGGCGCCCTGTGCGGGGAGGCGGTGGTGTTTACGAAAGAAAATACGCCCCGCCATTTTGTGAATCTGCTGAAAAAGCACGGCGCCCTGCTGGCCAAGGGGCGGCTGCCGGGCATCCAGTTTGATGCGCTGTTTACGGACGGGCTGTATCTCGAGCTGGGCCGCCATGCTATACGCATGGCGGGGATCCTGCGGAAAGCTTTTGAGGAAAAAGGATATACTTTTTACATTCAGTCGCCCACCAATCAGCTGTTTATCGTTCTGGAAAACGGACAGATGGAACGGCTGAAAGAAAAGGTCAGATTCAGTTTTTGGGAAAAGTATGATGACGGCCACACGGTGGTGCGCTTTGCCACCAGCTGGGCTACGGAGGAGAGGGCGGTGCGGGAATTGACCGCGCTGCTGTAATGTCTTTAAAACTCGCGCATCCATTTCCGGAGCCCATAGAAGAAAAAATCTGGCCCGGGAGAGGTTGCTTATTGAAGAGGGAGGATGTTTATGCGCCACGAGATCGTATCCAGGAATCCTGATATTGAAGTGCGCTTTTATCTTTCCAAAGATATGGGCAGTTATGTGACGCCCCATTGGCATAACGATCTGGAGATTGTCTATGTGTTGGAAGGCAGCATTACCATGACTTTTGAAAGCCGGAAAAAGACGATTGCATCAGGTGAGTTTATCATTGTCAATTCGCGGGTTGTCCACTCGGTGCTGGCCACAGAAAACAGGGCCTTTGTCCTGCAGGTGCCTCTGGAGGTTCTGACTAAATATGTGTCCGGAGTGGAACAGTACCATTTTGAGGTGGACATGAAGCCCGCAAGCAGCGTGGAACAGACAAAGCTGGAGAAAGTAAAAAAGATTTTCCGGGACATGTATGCGGTCTATGATATACGGCCGGAGGGGTATCTGTTGAAATTTAACAGTTTACTGTATGACCTTTTGTTTACGCTGATCCATTCATATGCTGTGCGGATCGGGGAAAACCGTGTTGATCAAAATGACCGTTACCTGATGAAGCTTGGCGAGGTTGTCACGTATCTGAAAGAGCATCATCGGGAAAAGTGTACAGTAAGTGAGGTGGCCGGGAAATTCGGGTACAGCGGTGATTATCTGGCCCGCATTTTTAAGAAATATATCGGGATGTCAATGACGGATTATCTCTACGCCGTGCGCGTGACCAGTGTCTATACTGACCTGGTCGGCACGGATAAGAGCATCAATGAAATATTCGATGCGCATGGCTGCACGAATTACCGTGTCGCCATGCGGGTGTTCAAGGAAAAATATGGCTGTACGCCAAAGGAAAAAAGAAATTTTTTGAGGGCGGTTCCGTGATCAGGTCGGAATCGTCCTATTTTTCTGCCGGGATAGTGGGTAAAAAAGGAGGGGGAAAACGGTTACAATAGATTCATAAATGATAGCTGCAAAGGCGCCGGACAGTTATGAGAAACTATTTATACAAGAGGAGGAAAATGACAATGGATCAAGGTAACAAATTGACTTTCAGAAAAATCGTTGAGCGTTTTTCCTATGGCTGCGGTGATTTCGGGTGTAATATCATATACACAGCCATGTCGGCGTTCTTGATGTTCTATTATTCGGATTACGCAGGGGTGAATACTCTGGCGGTGGGAACGATCATGCTGGTTTCCCGGGTGTTTGACGGCGTCAGCGATATTATCATGGGCATCATTGTAGACCGTACAAAATCCCGTTTCGGAAAGGCACGGCCCTGGCTTTTGCGGATGTGCGTTCCGTTTGCCCTGTCAGGTATCCTGCTGTTCTCCGTCCCGGCCGGGATGTCCGAGGCGGCAAAGCTGGTGTATGTATTCATCACCTATAACCTGACTTCCACAGTGATCTACACGGCCATTAATGTTCCGTATTCATCTTTAAACGCGCTGATGACCCAGGATCCTTATGAGCGTTCCATACTCAGTATTTTCCGCAATGTACTGGCTACCTGCGGTACGCTGCTGATCAATCTGGTGACCCTGCCGTTGGTGAGGGCTTTCGGCGACAACGCTTCGGCGTGGACAAAAGCTTTTGTAGTACTCGGAGTGTTGGCGGTTGCAGCATTTTTGATCAATTTTGCCGGGACGAAGGAGCGTGTGAAACCTGCCTCGGCGGAGAACGGGGAGACTCGGGCTGTTCCCGTGAAGGAGGGGATACTGGCCCTGTTTAAAAATAAATACTGGATCATGATGACCTGTGTGCTGGCTCTGTTTTTTCTCTATTATGCGATCAACGGAGGAACCACCGTCTATTATGCAAAGGAAATCCTCGGGGATGAAAATCTGGTGGGTACGATCAACGGTATCTACAATGCGATCCAGATCATCGGTATGTTCCTGATCGCTGTTCTGGTAAAGAAATACGGAAAAAGGAATGTATTTTCCATTGGCCTGGTACTGGCTGCTGCGGGTATGCTGATTCTTGAATTTGGCGGCGGTTCCATGCCGGTTATCATCGTTTCAAGCCTGATCCGCGGCATCGGAAATGCCTGCGGCGGTGCGACCATGTGGGCCATGGTTTCGGACACGATTGATTACGGCGAATGGAAAACGGGATACCGTACAGAGGGGCTGGTCAACAGCGCATGCAGCTTTGGCTATAAAATAGGGAACGGTATCGGCTCGGCCCTGTTGGGATTGATCCTGGAGATCGGCGGTTATGTGGGGTCAGCCTCTGTACAGGCGGCTTCCGCAGTGACTGCCATCCGCGTTTGTTTTGTATGGATTCCCATTGCCGTGTTTGCCGGATGCTTTATTATTCTGCGGTTTTATCATCTGGATGAGGAATTTTCCGGTATCATAGATGATTTACAGAAACGCGCCGCGGGGGTAAAATAAACGGTACGGCCGAAAATATTGTGTGAGCATATACATAGGAACGAAAGAAAGGAAAATCAGTGCTATGATATATAATCCTGTTTTTAAAGGATTCAATCCGGATCCCTGTATCTGTAGAAAAGGTGACGATTACTATGTGGCGGTTTCCTCTTTTGAATGGTTTCCCGGCATTCCGGTATATCATTCAAAAGATCTGAAAAACTGGGAGCTGTATACGCATGTGCTGACAGACGATGAGAAGGTGGAGCTGAGAAAGCTCCCCAGCGCCAAAGGGATCTGGGCGCCCTGTCTGACTTACTGTGAGGCGGAGGATCTGTTTTATGTGGTTTATGGCGTGATGAACTCCATGAATGCCCGTTATTTTGACGTGGACAATTTCGTGATTACGGCAAAGGATATCCGTGGGCCGTGGAGCGAGCCGGTGTATCTGCATTCTGCCGGATTTGACGCATCCATATTCCATGATGACGACGGGCGCAAATATGTGGTATCCCTGGAGTGGGAGACCCGGGAGGGATATGAAAAACCGGGGGAGATCTGCATGGTGGAATATGACCCGGGGAAAAAAGAAGTCGTCGGCTATCCGAAAAGGATCTGGCGCGGCGGTACGGACAGAGGATGCATCGAGGCGCCCCATCTGACAAAGCGGGGGAAATATTATTATATTATGTGCGCCGAGGGCGGTACCGGGTACAATCACTGTGTAACCATGGGGCGGTCGGCAAATGTCTGGGGGCCTTATGAGAGAGATCCCATGAACCCGATACTGACCAGTCAGCCGGGGGAGTCCAATGAACGGCATGACCCGGATCACCTGAAACCGCAATATTACAATCCCGGTTCCGTGCTGCAAAAATCCGGCCATGGAAGTTATGTGGATCTGCCTAATGGGGAAACCTATCTTATGTTTCATTGCTCCAGACCTTTTGTGCCGGAATTGTGCTGCACGCTGGGGCGTGAGACTGCCATCCAGAAGATGGTGTGGACGGAGGATGGCTGGCTCCGCACGGCGGACGGGGACAGGCTGGCGAAAGAAACGGTAAAAGAACCAAAGCTTCCGGAAGTAAGGATGCCCCAGATACCGGATCTCGACAACTTTGATTCGGAAGAACTGGGCTTGCAGTATTATTCGCCCAGGATTATGCCCCGGAGTTTTATTGATTTGAAAGCCCGTCCCGGTTATCTGCGTATGAGAGGCCAGGAAGCCCGGACATCCCTGAACCGTGTCAGTATCCTTGCCCGCAAGCTGACCAGTGTGTATGCCACCGCCACCACGAAAATGGAATATAAGCCGGAGGTATACCAGCAGAGCGCAGGACTGATCCTCTACTATGACAATATGAACTATGTCAATTTGAGGAAATATTACAGCCAGACGCTGGGGCAGAGCGCCCTGTCCATCGTTCATCTGGAAAACGGTGAAAAGACGGAGATGGTGGATACCCGGGTCGCCATCCCGGATATTCCCATATATCTGCGCCTGGAGCTTGAGGGACGAAAATTCCATTTCTCGTGGAGCTATGACGGGGAAAACTATACGCCCATCGGCGGTGATTTTGACACGGCGAAATTCTCCGATGAATATTGTAAGTACGGGGAATTTACAGGCACATTCGTAGGCATGACATGTGCTGACCGGGCCATGCACAGGCATTATGCGGACTTTGATTTCTTTGAGTATGTGGCAGATGAGGATAGGTCTGTAGAGTAGAACGGAAAACAGTTCGGCCGGAGGCTGAACTGTTACCGGGCGGTTATGGATTTCCGTGATTTCATTCGTTTTTCTATTGCTGTTTTTTCTCATGTTGATTATAATAAAAAAAGCAGACGCGCAGATGGGCTGTGCGCCTGTTTTTTCGGAAAAGGAGAAGAATATGGCAAAACGAACAGACATACACAAAGTACTGATCATCGGTTCCGGCCCCATTGTCATCGGCCAGGCCTGTGAGTTCGACTATTCCGGTACCCAGGCGTGCAAAGCGCTGCGCAGCCTGGGCTATGAGATCGTGCTGGTCAATTCCAATCCGGCCACAATCATGACGGATCCGGAGATGGCGGATGTCACCTATATTGAGCCGCTGAATGTGGAGCGGCTGGAGCAGATCATTAAAAAGGAGCGGCCGGATGCACTGCTGCCCAATCTGGGCGGCCAGTCGGGCCTGAATCTCTGCGCCGAGCTAAACAAAGCCGGAGTCCTGGACAAGTACGGCGTGAAGGTGATCGGCGTTCAGGTGGATGCCATCGAGCGGGGCGAGGACAGGATCGAGTTTAAAAATGCCATGAATAAACTGGGCATCGAGATGGCCCGCAGCGAGGTGGCCTACAGTGTGGAGGAGGCCCTGGCCATTGCTGACAAACTCGGTTATCCGGTGGTGCTGCGCCCGGCTTACACCATGGGCGGCGCCGGCGGCGGCCTTGTATATAACAGAGAAGAATTGAAAACAGTCTGCGCCAGAGGGCTCCAGGCCAGCCTGGTGGGCCAGGTGCTGGTGGAGGAATCCATCCTGGGCTGGGAAGAACTGGAGCTGGAGGTGGTCCGGGACGCGGACAACAATATGATCACGGTCTGCTTTATTGAAAATATCGATCCCCTGGGCGTGCACACCGGGGATTCCTTCTGCGCGGCGCCGATGCTGACGATCTCCGAGGAGTGCCAGAAACGGCTGCAGGAGCAGGCTTACCGGATCGTGGAGTCGGTGCAGGTGATCGGCGGCACCAATGTGCAGTTTGCCCATGATCCGGTGTCTGACCGGGTGGTGGTCATCGAGATCAATCCCCGCACCTCCCGGTCGTCGGCTCTGGCCTCCAAAGCGACGGGATTCCCCATTGCCCTGGTTTCCGCCATGCTGGCCACAGGGCTGACTTTAAAAGATATTCCCTGCGGCAAGTACGGCACGCTGGACCGCTATGTGCCCGACGGCGATTATGTAGTGATCAAGTTTGCCCGCTGGGCCTTTGAGAAATTTAAAGGGGTGGAGGACAAGCTGGGTACCCAGATGCGGGCCGTGGGCGAGGTCATGAGCATCGGTAAGACGTATAAGGAGGCTTTCCAGAAAGCCATCCGAAGCCTGGAGACCGGGCGTTACGGCCTGGGCCATGCGAAGGATTTTGATTCTCTGACGAAGGAGGAGCTGCTGCGCAGGCTGATCACTCCGTCCAGTGAGCGTCATTTTGTGATGTACGAGGCACTGCGCAAGGGCGCTACGGTGGAGGAGATCTTTGATATCACAAAGGTGAAGCGGTACTTCATCGAGCAGATGAAAGAACTGGTGGAGGAAGAGGAGCAGATCCTGGCCTGCCGGGGCGCGTCCCTGCCCGACGATCTTCTGATCGCGGCGAAAAAGGACGGATTTTCCGATAAATATATCAGCCAGCTTTTAGAAGTGCCGGAGGAGGAGATCCGGAACCGCCGTATCGGCCTGGGCGTGGAGGAAGCCTGGGAGGGCGTCCATGTCAGCGGCACGAAGAACAGCGCCTACTATTACTCCACCTACAATGCGCCGGGTAAAAATCCGGTGTCTGAGGATAAGCCGAAGATCATGATCCTGGGCGGCGGCCCGAACCGCATCGGCCAGGGGATCGAGTTTGATTACTGCTGTGTGCACGCCGCCATGGCGCTTAAGAAACTGGGCTTTGAGACGATCATTGTCAACTGCAATCCCGAGACAGTATCCACGGATTATGATACCTCCGACAAGCTCTATTTTGAGCCTCTGACCCTGGAGGATGTGCTGAGTATCTATAAGAAGGAAAAACCGGTGGGCGTGATCGCCCAGTTCGGCGGCCAGACGCCCCTGAATCTGGCGGCGGATCTGGAGAAGAACGGTGTCCGCATCCTGGGAACGTCCCCGGCGGTCATCGATCTGGCAGAGGACAGGGACCGTTTCCGGGCCATGATGGAGAAGCTTAAGATTCCCATGCCGGAGTCGGGCATGGCCACCACGGTGGAGGAGGCCCTGTCCATCGCGGACAGGATCGGCTATCCGGTCATGGTGCGTCCCTCCTATGTGCTGGGGGGCCGCGGCATGGAGGTGGTCTATGACGAGGAGAGCATGACCCAGTACATGGAGGCGGCTGTGGGTGTGACCCCGGACCGTCCCATCCTGATCGACCGTTTCCTGAACCATGCCACGGAGTGCGAGGCCGATGCCATCAGCGACGGCGCCCATGCCTTTGTACCGGCGGTCATGGAGCATATCGAGCTGGCAGGGGTACATTCCGGGGATTCGGCCTGCATCATCCCCTCCGTCCATATTTCGGAGGAAAATGTGGCCACCATCAAGGAGTATACCCGCCGGATCGCCGAGGAAATGCATGTGGAGGGCCTGATGAATATGCAGTACGCCATCGAGAAGGGCCGCGTCTATGTGCTGGAGGCCAATCCCAGGGCATCCCGCACGGTGCCCCTGGTATCCAAGGTCTGCAACATCCGCATGGTGCCCCTGGCTACGGAGATCATTACGGCCGACCTGACGGGCCGTCCGTCGCCGGTGCCGGATTTGAAGGAGCAGCATATCCCCTACTATGGTGTGAAAGAAGCGGTATTCCCCTTCAATATGTTCCAGGA
>DPJQ01000036.1:9588-21687 GCA_003542935.1 Lachnospiraceae bacterium
GCGGTATTCCCCTTCAATATGTTCCAGGAGGTGGATCCGATCCTGGGGCCGGAGATGCGCTCCACCGGGGAGGTGCTGGGGTTGTCTGATTTCTACGGCGACGCGTTTTACAAGGCCCAGGAGGCGGCGGGGATGAAACTGCCCCTGGGAGGGACGGCGCTGATCTCCGTAAACAGAAAGGACAAGGCAGAAGTGGTGGAGGTGGCGAGAAGCCTTCACGAGTGCGGATTCTCCATCGTAGCCACGGGAGCCACCTGTGAACTGATCAATGAAGCCGGGATACCGGCGCGCCTGGTGAAGAAGCTGTATGAGGGCAGGCCAAACATCCTGGATATGATCACCAATGGTGAGATCGACCTGATCGTGAATTCTCCGGTAGGCAAAGACAGCGTCCATGATGACAGTTATCTGCGTAAAGCGGCCATCAAGGCCCGGATACCATATATGACTACGATAGCGGCAGCCAGGGCTACGGCCAGCGGTATTTTCTATGTCCGCTCCCATGCCAGCGGGAAAGTGAATTCTTTGCAGGATCTTCATGGGCAGATCCATGACAGATAGATAGGGCATCGGCACCGAAAACCAGAAGATGAAATGGCAGGCATTGAGGTAACAGGAGTTATCTTAATGCCTGTTTTTTGATAGGGCATTTTTCTATTCCATTGCATAAAAATCACAAAAATACCCTCCGTTCTTTTGTGTGCCCGATACATTTTTGTCAAATTAAAACTATGATAAGATAAGGCATCTGTAAATACAGCTTTAACGGAGGAAAAAGTATGCTGACAAAAAAACAGAATCTGCTGGAGACGATCCATGGGGGCCACCCGGATCGCTTTGTTAATCAGTATGAGGCCTTTCAGATGGCTTTTACGCCCATCATGATGCAGAGTCCCATGCCGGAATACGGCAAGGGCCCGGTGGTCAATGCCTGGGGTGTGACGAACAACTGGCCCGAGGGTACTCCCGGCGGTTTCCCGGTGCACACGCCGGACAAGATTGTCATTAAAGACATCACTCACTGGCGGGATTATGTGCAGGCGCCGCCCACCAAATTTCCCGAGGCGGCCTGGGAGCCCTTTATCAAGGCGGCGGAGGCCGTGGACAGAAACGAATATTTTCTGACCCCCTTCGTGGCACCCGGGATCTTTGAGCAGTGCCATCACCTGGGAGAGATCCAGAACACTCTGATCAATTTTTATGAGGAGCCGGATCATATGATGGATCTGATCAAATATCTGACCGAATGGGAAGTGTCCCAGGCGGAGGAAATCTGTAAATATCTGAAACCGGACGGCCTGTTCCATCACGACGACTGGGGCAGCCAGACATCCACATTCATATCTCCGGACATGTTTGAGGAGTTTCTGCTTCCGGCCTACAAGGATATTTACGGTTGTTATAAGGAGAACGGTGTGGAGCTGATCGTCCATCACAGTGATTCCTACGCGGCCACGCTGGTGCCTTATATGATCGAGATGGGGATCGATATCTGGCAGGGCGTCATGACCACCAATAATATACCGGAGCTGATCAGGAAATACGGCGGGCAGATCTCCTTCATGGGCGGCATCGACAGCGCCCGGATCGATTATGAAGGATGGACACCGGAGGTGGTGGAGCAGGAAGTAAAGAAGGCCTGCGATGCCTGCGGCAGGCTGTATTTCATTCCGGGAGCATCCCAGGGGCTGGCTATGAGTACATTCCCGGGGGTCTACGAGGCTACCACGGAAGCCATAGACAAATACAGCAAAGTGGTGTTTGGGCAGTAACAGGCGGTCGCTTTTTTGCCACCAGGAAGCGGGAGCATCTGTCTGCGTATGTTTCAAAGACGGTTGTTTTTGTGTTTATACAGCTCCAGGATACGGATGGACAGGCGGCAGTATTCCCGTATGTAAGCATCGTCCAGATCCCGGTTCAGGATCTCTTTGATCTTCCGGATGCGGTACAGCACGGTATTGCGGTGGGTAAACAGCGCCTCGGAGGTGCGGGACACGGAGCGTTCGTTGTCCAGAAAGACTTTCAGCGTGTGGAACAGTTCGTCACCATTGACCTGCTGCATTTCCCAGAGCTTGACTACCGTGGGCATACAGGCCCGCACAGAGTGGGAGAGATCTCCGGATTCAATGATAAAGTTTACTGCATAGTCAGAGAACTGGTAGTAGATCTCCTGGGGCCTGGCATCTTTCCCTGAAGCGATCGCATAATTGGCCTGCTCATACATATGGCTGGCATTTTCCAGGCCCCGGCAGGGCAGGCTGAAACCGATCCTCATGGGGTTGCGGGCCTGTAGATTTTTCAAAAAAGTGAGCATCTGCTTATCTTTGGAAGGATTTCTGTTTGAGAGGAGCAGGATACAGGTTCTTTTTTTCATGACGACATAGTTTGTCACCTGGCGCAGGATCACCTGCATGAGAAGATCTACATTTTCATCCCGGGTCTTCCGGCCGGTGATATCCTGCACCTCAATAACGGTCAGATAATAAGTATCTTCCGGCTGCCACTGCTGGTAGGCGAGCTGAGTATCCAGAAGCTTCTTGTCATAGGGATCGCCAAACAGTATATTATGGAAGACGTTCGTGTTGTTCAATACACTCTCATAATAGATCTGTCCCAGGCCCGGTTCCAGGATAGCGGCTATCTGTTCAAGGAGCTGGCAGTCACCGGTATTCAGCGGGCGGTCTTTTTCCAGAAGGGTAATCCTGCCGCAGACCGTATCGTTGCAGTACAGGCAATAAGAAACTCCGCCGTAGCTTAAAAAATCATCGCAAAACCGAAACGCCTGTGTGCCGTGGTGCCAGAATTCAATATTGGGATAGTCATACCGCATCTGCTGAATGGCGTTCAGAGAGCTGTAGCCATATTTGCACAGATAGGCCCATTCGGCATCCAGGGAATCGGCGGGGTACTGTTTTTTGGAAATGCCCAGTACCCGGCTGTTGCCGTCCTGCAGCAGGACAGGATTATGAAATACCTGGCAGGCCAGATCGATGGCGCCCTGGTAATCCCGTTCACGCACCAGACGGACCAGATCATCCGCCCAGTCCTGGAAATAGTCAAATACACTTTGAATGATCTCGAAGCCCTGTACAACGTCCATGTTCTGAATACAGATCGTACTTCCTTCACCGTTACATACCACGCCGTTTCCTTCTTTATATACATGGACGCAGTTGGTGGCATAAGCCTGCCGCGCGCTGTTCAGGACGGCGGGGGCATCATCCCGGATATTCAGATCCATATCCAGGGAGGAAAGTCTGTTGGCGATCATCCACATACTTAATTTCATAATGGTATTCCTCTCCTTTTTGTATTCTTTCGTGTACTGCGAGAATCTCCATAATATAATCAGTGTATTAATATTTTACACATATGTATCTGCCGGATATAGGGCGCGGACTAACAAAAAATCCAGAATAATTGAATTAAAAATTGTGTCCCCTGTACATAGTAACGGAAAACGCAGCAGATATAATGGTGATTACAAGTAAAATGTACAAAGGAGGACTTGAAATGCAAGAGAAGAGATTGACTTCGTCCCAGGTGAATCTGTATGGTTTTTACCTGCTGACTTCCTCACTGGCGGCGATGGTGCAGATGACTTACCTGACGATCTTTATGACGGACTGCATCGGTATTCCCACGGCGGTGGTGGCGACCACTCTGTTGGTGGCCCGGGTCATCGATTTTTTTATCGGTGTGATCTGCGGAGGTATTATTGAGAAGGTACATATGCCCTGGGGGAAATACCGTTCCTGGCTGCTGGTACTGCGCTGGGTGATCGTATTTTCCATTGTCTGTTCGTTCTTTGACACGTCGGCCTGGCCGCTGGCCTTCCGCGTGGGCGTTTCCTTTATCGGCTATTTCCTGCTGAACGCGGGTATGAGTTTTACCACCAATGCCTATTACGCGCTGGGTCCGGCCCTGGCAGGGGCCAATCTGGATGACCGTTTCCGTCTGAGCACCCGCGGCGCCCAGTTTATGTGCGTGGCCATGCTGATCACCTCGGCGGCGACGATTCCGCTGGTAACGCTGTTGACTCCCAAGGTGGGCCCCGGCAACGCATACCTCATCGTGGCTGTGGTGTTTGCCCTTCCCTATATCGTCGGCTGCCAGATCGTCAGCAACCTCTGTAAGGACTGCGACCCGTCCGGCCAGAGGGACCGCGGGCCGGCGGCGTCTGTGGTTACCCTCGGCGATATGGTGAATTCCGTAGTGCAGAATCCCCAGCTTCTGGTGCTGTTCGTGGCTTATACGATCTACTACGTGGGCCTTTACGTTATATCCGGCCTGGGCACCTACTATTTTACCTACATCGTAGGCAATTTCATGAATATGTCTTTCAGTATGACGATTACCATGATCACCGGTTTTCTGGCGTCGATGGTGATGCCAAAGCTGGGCGGAAAACTTGGCAAAAAGAGATCTTTCGTTATCGCGCTGGTGGTCTATGCCCTGGCTTACGGCTGTGTCTATTTTGTCGGCGGAAACTGGATCCTTTATACGGTGTGCGGAGCTGTCGGCGGCGCTGCGGTGTATCTGTTTACCAGCTATGGCGCCAATTATTTTGTGGACTGCGGCGAGTATCATCTCCATAAGACGGGAAAGGATACGAGGACGATCGCCATCACCATGTATTCCGTGCCGATGAAAATCGGTATGGCCCTTGGCGGGGCTATTGCCACTTACGGCCTGACGTTTATCGGGTATGAAGCGGGTATGACCATTGATGCCGCATTCCAGAATCAGTTTATGGTTCTGTTGGCCATCGTGCCGGCGGCGCTGGTGCTGATCGGAGCAATCATCATGCAGGCGGGATATAAGATTACGGACGAGGATGCCGCACGCTATGCGGCGGAAAACGCGGCGAAATATGCGCCTAAAGCATGATGGGCACATCTTTGCGGTAAAATGCGGAGGAAAAACGTATGGCAAAAATGACGGAAAAAGAGAATTATCTGCGGACACTTAAGGGCGGGCAGCCGGAGTGGGTGCCGGTGTACAGTTTCGGCCCCATGCCGGGGCAGGAGAGGCCCTGCACTTCCTGTATGGTGGAACCCCTGATTTTAAGTGAATTTCGTTTTAAAGGCGGCGGGAAAGACTGCTGGGGCGTGACCTATGTGCCCACAAAAGAGACCGGCGGAGCCTTGCTGCCCAAGCCCGGTGAGTTTATCCTTGATGATATCCGGCACTGGCGGGATGTGATCAAAGCACCGTCCCTGGAGGGAGTGGACTGGGAGGCCATGGCCAAAAAGCAGCTGGAGGGATTTTATCAGATGGGGGTAAACCGGGAGGAGACGGCCATTGCCCTGAACCTTCACGTGGGTTATTTCCAGAATCTGATGGCTTTCATGGGATTTACCGAGGGGCTTTGCGCACTGAGTGAGGAACCGGAGGAAGTGTTGGCCCTGTTTGAGTATATGTGTGATTTCTATACGGAGGTGACAAGGCAGATTTGGCCCTATGTGCAGCCGGATGTATTGACGCTGATGGATGATACGGCGGCTTGGGGTGCGCCTTTCGTGTCCCGGCAGATGTACCACGATCTGATCCTTCCCTTCCACGACCGGCAGGCCAAATTTGGTCGGGACGCGGGCATTCCCATCACCATGCACAACTGCGGCAAGGCGGAGGTGTTCATGGAGGATCTGCGGGGGATCGGCGTAAACGCCTGGGATCCGGCCCAGACATGTAATGATCTCAAAGGCATCAAAGAAAAATTCGGCAACAGCCTGGTGCTGATGGGGTGCTGGGATGCCAGGGACAGGCTTCTCGCCCCGGATGTAACGGAGGAGGAGATCCGCCAGTCAGTGAGGGATACCATGGATGTTTATGCCCCGGGCGGCGGTTTCTGCTGGTGCGGCGGTTATCTGGGCGCTGTGGACGATCAGGAAATGATCCGTAAAAACGGTATTCTTTTCGATGAAGTGTACAAGTACGGCGATATGTTTTATAATTAATAAAATATAGAAAAAGGAAAGAGACATCATGAAGCTGTTAATATTGGGCGGCTTCCTGGGTTCCGGCAAGACATCTTTGTTGATGCAGCTGGCCCATTACATGACGGACACCTCCGGAGGAACCGCTCTGTACAGGGTGGTCATCCTGGAGAATGAAGTGGGCCGGGAGGGTGTGGATGACCGGCTGTTAAAGAGCAGCGGCTACAACGTGGAAAATCTCTTTGCGGGATGCGCCTGCTGTACGGTGGGCGGGGAGCTGGTCACAGCGGTCTCCGCCATCGAGAAAGACTACGGACCGGACTGGATGATTTTGGAGACCACGGGACTGGCCTATCCCGGTCTGATCCGGGACAATCTGTGTCATGCTCTGGGGAAGGAGTCCAGGATCTGCACGGTGACGGACGCTTCCCGCTGGGCCAGGATCAAGATTCCCATGGCGGAACTTCTGGCCGGACAGATTTCCTGTGCGGATACGGTGCTGATCAATAAGGCAGATCTGGCCGGGGAGGAGACCCTGGAGGGAATGGAGGCAGATATCCGTGAGATGAATCCCGCTGCCGGGGTACGCCGGGTGTCCGCCCTTGAAGAGATACCGACGGAAATATGGGATCGGGTGCTGGGGAGGACAGATCATGGAACAGAAGAAAATGCGCCCGATGGCGGTGGGCCGTACGGGTGAGAAAACAGATATCCGGGGAACCGGAGTGAAAAAAGCCGTCCGGGAAAATCCGGAGATATCAGTGATACTCCAGGAGAGCGCCGTGGTGGTATCCGCGTTCTATCAGGCAAAAATAGGACGGGAAGTATTTGCCGAAATGCTGCGGCAGGGACTCGGCGGGCTGGCGGAGGAATTTGAGACACGGGGCGCCGTCATCGGGCACATCAAGGCCTCCCTGGACAGCCAAAGGACGGAGATGTTTTCGGTCACGGAGCGGGAAGTCTATGTGAAAAGCAGCGGGGAGGATGAGCTGTGTATCCGTCTGGCGGCCATCGTATTCATGGTGGATCCGCAATTGGCCGCAGCATTGGTCAGGGAAATGTTTGCGGATCTTGACAGAAAGATCAGAAAGTGAGGACAAAGACATGAGTTGCGGAAAATTTATGGAGACGGCGGCGAACCGGGATTATTCAAAGGAATGGCAGGCGCCGGGGAGTTTTCCCTGGATCTTTCAGAGGCCGAAGGAACCGATTACCGGCAGGCCCTACAGCGTCCGGGAGAATTATATCCGTTGCGTCAAGGGAGAGAAGCCCTACTGGATGCCCGCTTATATGACAGAGAGCAATATCGTCTGGCCGGATGCCATGGAAGAGCATCCCGTGCCGGAGGTGGACGGCTACGACTGGTGGGGTGTATACTGGACTATGGTGGAGAAAGCGGGCGGCATGATTACCAAGCCTGGAACCAGGACGATCTCCGACTTTGCCAAGTGGAAAGAGGAACTGGAGTGGCCGGATCTGTCCCTGGTGGATTTTAAGACCGACGGCGAGAAGATCCAGAAGATGCTGGATCCGGATCGGGTACATATCTATGAGTGTGTGGAGGGGATTTTTGAACGGCTCCATGAGATGATTCCCTTTGACGAATCGCTGTTGGCCTTTTACGAGGAGCCGGAGCTTCTGGAGGAATTTTTCCAGAAGATGGCGGATTACAAGATTGAGTCCTGCAGCAAAATCTTTGAGCATTACGGCCGGGTGGACGGCGTGTTGTACCATGATGACTGGGGTACCCAGCGGGCCGGTTTTTTCTCCAATGAGATGTTCAGGGAGCAGCTGATGCCCGCCACCGGCCGTTTCCTGAAATTCCTCAAAGATCAGGGCAAATTTATCGAGCTGCATTCTTGCGGGAAGAATGTGCAGTATGTGCCGGAGATGCTGGAGATGGGTATCGATATGTGGACGCCTCAGCTTCCCATCAATGATCCGGATTTTCTCTATGAGAACTACGGTGACCGGATGACCTTTGCATTTTTCGTGGAGATCGCCCCCACGGCCGAAGAGCAGGAAATAAGGAAGATCGTTCGGGATTTCGTGGATCATTTCGGCGCGAAGGGGCGTTGTATGCCCTGCTTTATGACGGATATGAGCAAGCCCGAGCAGGGGATCGTCGCCCATGAGGAGCTTTATCATTATTCGCTGGAGTATTATAACAAACTGTATCACAGGAACTGAAAAGGATGCCCCATGCGTCACTTCCGACTTTGATGCATGGTGGTGCGCCCACGCGGCGCATGTAAGTTTAGATAAGCCGAACTGCCGTATGGAATGAAGTTCAATGAGGAGGCTCTATGAATTTAAGAGAAAACGCGATGGCCATATATAATCGGGAGCAGCCGGAATACTATGGGGATCTGATGAATGCCATCGAGCTGATCCCCGATCCGGTGCTGCTTGGCGATATCTGTGCCCAGGACGGCCAGGAGCATCCGGATACCTGGGGCACGATCTATATCTGGAAACCCGGGGCTCCCGGCCCCCATCCCCACGTAAACGATCAAAACGCCGTGATCAAAGACATAGAGAAGTGGGAGGAGCAGCTTACGGTGCCGGATCTGGGTCACCTGGACTGGGCGATGGCGGAGCAGGCGGCGGCCGAAGTAGACCGGAATGAGAAATTTGTGGGCTTTATGTTCGGCGGCGGTCTCTTTGAGCGCAGCCATCATCTGATGGGGATGGAAAATGCCCTGATCAATTATCTGGAGTATCCGGAAGAGATGGCAGCGCTTTTGCGGGTGATCGCGGACTATAAGATCAAATATATCCGTCTGGTGGCCGAGCACTGCCATCCTGACATTATCTTTTACCATGACGACTGGGGTTCCAAACAAAATCTGTTTCTGCCGCCCCGGGTGTGGAGGGAGATCATCAAGCCCCTGCAGAGAGAGATTGCCGACACGATCCACGACTGCGGCATGATCTATATGCATCATGCGGACTGCATCTGTCAGCCCATTGTGACGGATATGGTGGAGATCGGCGTGGATATCTGGCAGGGTGTGATCGCCCAGAACGATATCGTGGAGATCCAGCGGGTGACGGAGGGGAAGCTGGCTATGTGCGGCGGTATCGACGGGCCAAAAGTGGATATTGAGAATATCACTGAGGAAGAGATCCGGGCCGAGGTACGCCGGGCCATCGATACCTACTGCCCGGCGGGACGGTTTTACCCTTCGATTCCCAACGGCATCTGCTTCAGGGAGTGGAACAACCAGATCGTGATGGATGAGCTGGCCGGCTATGGCAGAAAATTTGCGCTGGAGCATCCGGTGTAAAAGAGTGGCATTTCTGCCGGTGAAGTGGTATACTCGTACCAAACAAATGTACGAGGTGGGAAAGCCATGGAACAGATGAGTTTATTTGACGACCGGTCTGTCAGCGCCCCTCTGGCCAGCAGGCTGCGGCCGGAGACTCTTTCGGAGTATGTGGGGCAGAGGCATCTGCTGGGAGAGGGAAAGGTATTAAGGCGTCTGATCGAGCAGGATCAGATCTCGTCGATGATCTTCTGGGGTCCGCCCGGCGTGGGTAAGACCACGCTGGCGCGGATCCTTGCGGGTATGACGAGAGCGGAATTCGTGGATTTCAGTGCGGTGACCAGCGGGATCAAAGAGATCCGCCAGGTCATGGAGCGGGCGGAGCAGAGCCGCCGGATGGGGATGCGCACTCTGCTCTTTGTGGACGAAATCCATCGTTTTAATAAAGCTCAGCAGGATGCTTTTCTGCCCTTTGTGGAGCGGGGGAGCATCATTCTGGTGGGGGCGACCACGGAGAACCCCTCTTTTGAGATCAATGCGGCTCTGCTGTCCAGATGCAAGGTATTTGTGCTGAAGATTCTGGAGGAGACGGAGCTGTGCGAGCTCCTGCACCACGCCCTGACCAGCCCGAAGGGCTTCGGCGGCCAGCAGATCACGGTGAGAGAGGATCAGATCCGCGCCATAGCCCGGTTTGCCAACGGGGATGCCAGGACGGCGTTAAATACCCTGGAGATGGCGGTGATCAACAGCCAGATCGACAGCCGGGGAGTTGTCTGCCTGACCGATGAGACTCTGGCCGAGTGCACGAACCGCCGTTCCCTGCTCTATGACAAAAAGGGGGAGGAGCATTACAATCTGATCTCCGCTCTTCACAAGTCCATGCGCAACAGCGACCCCGATGCGGCCGTTTACTGGATGAGTCGGATGCTGGACGGCGGGGAGGATCCGCTGTACATTGCCAGGCGACTGGTGCGCTTTGCCAGCGAGGATGTGGGAATGGCGGATTCCCGGGCGCTGCAGGTGGCGGTATCGGTCTATCAGGCGTGTCATTTCCTGGGCATGCCGGAGTGCAACGTGCATCTGGCCCATGCGGTGGTGTACCTGTCCATGGCGCCCAAGTCCAACGCGCTGTACAGGGCCTGTGAGGCGTGTAAAGGGGATATTCATGACTCCCCTGCGGAACCTGTCCCCCTGCAGATCCGAAACGCTCCCACCGGGCTGATGAAGGAGCTGCATTACGGCGAGGGCTATCAGTATGCCCATGATACGGAGGAAAAGCTGACGAAAATGGAATGTCTGCCTGACGCACTCAGAGGCCGCAGGTATTATGAGCCCACGGATCAGGGAGAGGAGGATGCGGTGCGAAGCCGCCTGGAGAAGATCCTGGCATGGAAGAACAGCTGAATAAAAACGGGAAAAATACGGCAGAGCATTATGCTCTGCCGTGAAATATTTTATGATACATTGCCTGCATGTGATATCCGATATATTATCGTGAGGTGATTCTCTGCACGGGCCTTTTTCTGGCCGTATCCTCGCTGAGTTTTCCGTATATCAGCGGATGGGCCAGCACACATATGATCAACCCCGCGGCCAGGTCTATAGCAGAATGCTGCTTCACGAATACAGTGGAGATGCTGATCAGGATGCCTGCCGCACCGAAGAAAAATTTCCAGCCGGAAGCCTGCAGCCTCTTACAGCGCCAGCCGGCGAAAGTGACAGCCAGGGAGCCCACCACATGGAGGGAGGGGCAGACATTGGTGCTGGTATCGAAAGCGTAAAATGAAGCAAGCATCTGCGTCAGTATATTATCACGGGGAAACACGGAGGGCCTCAGATACTGACAGGTCGGAAACAGGAAAAATATGATCAGCCCCGCGGAATATGTGATAATAATATAGCGCATGAAATCCTCGAAAAGCGGTACGTCGTACAACAGCAGATACAGATGCATACCGGCCAGAAAGACGAACCAGAACAAATAAGGAATGAGAAACCACTCACAGAACGGGATCATATCATCAAGGGCACAGTGCATCGGGAAATAGGTGGAAGTCAGATTCCCCCGTTCTGCCATATAAAACAGGATACCAAACAATGGCCAGAACAATAGCAGGCGCAAATGTTGGAACTCGGGGGTATTCAGCTTGTTAAGCCGGAACTGGCGGTAATCCACCATACCGGAAAAAATGCTTTGGTTGTATTTGCGTTGATCTTTTTTCATCACAGTCCGGAGAGGGGGGTATCACTGCCCTGTTCTCCTTTTACCTCCTCTAAGCCTCAGATATCAACGGGTGACTCTTTTGTAAAGCTACCCTATTATAGATTTTACGCGGGAAGGAGTCAATTCATTTAAGAAAATTATAAGAAATCTTAAGAATTAGTTTTGGCGTAGAATGGGGAAAATTCAGTGTTTATGCGGTTTTTCGGGATTTTTTATGTGCTGCCATTTTGCATCGCATTGCCTTATTTTGGGTTCTAATAGACACAAGATAGTCACAAATTGACCTGGATTTTTTCCAGCTGCTCACGGAGGTCTTCGAGGGAGCGGTGCCCGTACACCCCGTTGGTGATATCAGCCCCAAAAGAATGTCCCATCATGCGCTTGCGGTCGGCATCGGATACGCCGTATTTTTCACAGAGGCGGCTGAAAGTATGCCGGCAGTCATGCGGGGTATGGCGCGGGATAGACAGTTCACGGGACAGCTGGTCCATCCGGTGCCGGAATGTATTTGTGGTGATCCCCAGGATAGCGCCGTCCCGCCCCATTCTGGCGGATACGAGAGCCTGTATAGCAGAATGTATGGGGACAATACGGTTTTTACCGGATGCCGTTTTTACACCGCCCTGGAAATACCAGTCATGCATATTTAGTATTTGCTCATTAACTA
>DPJQ01000239.1 GCA_003542935.1 Lachnospiraceae bacterium
ATTTCGTACTTATTATACATAAATCACAAAAAGAAATGATTATTTTATAAAAAAGAAATATTTGTTTGACAATATATTTTTTAATGCGATATAATTATGGAAAATTCAAAAAAATATTAAAAATGTTTCAAGGAGAAGAAAATGAAAACAAGAAATTGCATCGTAGCCATCATGTTATCTATTGTTATGGCAGTAAGCGCAGCGCTTCCCTCCGTGCCTTTAGCGGCAGCGAACACGGATCCGACCAACGAAAGTGCAGCACGGGATGTCAGCGGAACAGAAGCGCCCAAACCTGACGTTACGCCCAGCAAACCGGAAACACTTGAGGAAGCCCAGCAGAGAGCAGCGGCGGCTGAAGCGGAACTTGAAGCAGCTCAAAAGCTTATTGCAGAATTACAGGCGGCAGCTCAGACAAATGCATCGGAATTAGAAGCGGCCCGGAAGCTCATCGAAGAATTGCAAACGACAACACAGGCAAATGCGTCGGAAATAGCGGCAACGAAAGAACTGCTGGTCAACACGATGGGGGCACCGACGGTTACGCTGACAAACACGGCTTATAATAAAATTCGGGTATCCTGGGAAAAAATGAATGGTGTCACCGGCTATCTGGTCTATCGTTCCACCAGTAAAAACGGTACATATACGAAAATTAAGACGGCCAAGTCAGCGGACAGCCTGTATACTACCAACACGGGCCTGACCTGCGGTACTACATATTATTACAAAGTGCGTGCCTATCTAAACACAAGTTCCGGCCAGATTCTCAGCCCGTTCTCTGCGGTCGCAAAGTTGAAAGCAAAACCGGCCCCGGTGACGATCAGCAAAGTAACTGCAGGCAAAAAACAGGCTGCAATAACACTTAAAGCTCAGACGGGTGTAAGCGGTTACGGGATTTATCGTTCTACGAGTGAAACAGGAACATTCAAACGGGTAAAAACCATTCTTTCAGGCGCAACGATGAAATATACAAATACCAAACTGGTTTCTAAAAAAACATATTATTATAAAGCGCGTGCGTATTATTCTGTAGGCAGCACAATCGTATGGGGAGCATATTCACCGGTTATGAGCGTCACTGTAAAATAGTTTAAACTCGAAAATATACAAACCATTCTTAAACAGGAGCTGTTCACGGAACAGCGATATGCTCTCTGCCAGCCAGAGGGCATATTTTATGCCCGAAAGGCAGGAAAATAACAAGGAAACAGGGCATATCTCTAACAACAATGAGAATTTTGATTGAGTAACCTCAGAATACATGATAAGATGATATGAGAATAGAAATGAGGCAGCAAAATGGCTCTTAATAAAGCGATACAAACCATATTGAAAGTACTGTCCGAACCGGAGGTGGACGTGGAACGTGACCGCCGGATCGCAGAACTCAAAAAACTGGATATTACCCGGATTTTTATGGAAAAGGTGGATGTGCGCATCAGCAATGACGGATATGAGATACCGATCCGCATATATTTTCCTACAAAAAAGAGAATGAAGGAAAAGGATATTTCCCGTTACGGACAAAAAGTACTCCTTTTTCTGCACGGCGGAGGCTGGGCGACGGAGAGCATAGAAACCTATGAGCGGATCTGTGCCCAGCTGGCCCAGAGTACGGATCAGCTGGTGCTCTCTGTAGAATACCGCCGAGCACCGGAATATCATTTTCCGATTCCGTTGATGGACAGTTATGCAGCCGCAAAAGCTCTGTATGCCGGACATTTACTTCCCCACATTCGTCCGGAAGATATCACACTGATCGGTGACAGCGCGGGAGGCAATATGGCAGCGGCCATGGCCCTTATGGCCCGGGACAGAGGGGATTTCAGTATAAAGCAGATGATTCTGGTATATCCGGCTCTATGGAATGATTATACAGAACATACACCCTTCGAATCAGTGCGAAAAAACGGGAAAAACTATCTGCTGACAGCATCCCGTATGGAATCCTATCTGAACCTGTATCAGAGCGGCCCGGAGGATCGGAAGAATCCTTATTTTGCTCCGCTTTTGGCAGACAGTCTGAAACATATGCCCCGTACTCTGATCCTGACAGCGGAGTATGATCCCCTCCGGGATGAGGGAGAGGAATTTGCCAGACGGCTCCACGATGCAGGGAATGAGGTGGAAGCCTACCGAATCCCCAACGCTTTTCACGGTTTTTTTGCGTTGGGCCTTAAGCATATCCATGTTTTGGACAGCTTGGAGAGGATTCATACTTTTCTTGAGGGGGAAACAGGCCGTGAAAAAGAGGAAAACAAAGAAGAGAAGAAAGCTTGACAATATTGCACTGGCATTTCCCGTTGCGGCGGGTAAAAAGGACAGCAGAGTATTCCGAATATATTGCGAATTGAAAGAACCGGTGGAGCCACAGCTGCTGCAAAACGCGTTGGAAAATGTGCGCCGGCATTATCCTATGTTCCAGAGTGTTCTGAAGCGGGGGAATTTCTGGTTCTATTTTGAAAAAAGAGATATTCGTCCATTTATCCGAAGAGATCACAAAAAGCCCTGCAGTCCCATCTACCGGAAGGATCAGGAAACACTGCTATACGAAATAAGCTACAGCGGCTGTCGGATCAATTTCGAGGTATTCCACGCCCTGACAGACGGAACCGGTGCAATCCGTTTTCTGTCAGAAATCGTATCTGACTATCTGAACCGGAAATATTCACTGGCCGTGCCTCCCATAGAACCGATATCAGAGGCGGCTCAGGAGGAGGACAGTTTCAGCCGGAATTATTCTGCAAAAAACTGGCCGAAACAGGTGCGCAAGAGCGCTCTTGCCCATCAAATCAGGGGGAAACGCCTGCGGCAGGCAGATATGGAAATTACAGAATGTACGGTTTCCGTTCAGCGCATTTTGAAAAAAGCGCGGGAGAGGAGCGTTTCCATTACCGTATATATGACTGCCATACTGCTCAAAGCCATTGCAGACGGCATGGCTGAAAAACAGAAAAAAAGGCCCGTTGTGATCATGATCCCCATTAATTTGCGCAATTATTACCATTCCCAGTCCATGGGCAATTTCTTTGGTTGGATGGAGATTGAATACCGTTTTTGTGAGACTACCACTTTTGAAGAAGTACTTGACCATGTAAAGCAGCGTTTCAAAGAAGAACTGGATAAAGAACAGGTGGCCCTCCGCATGAATCGTCTGGTCAACATTGAAAAAAATCCGGTATTAAGATATGTTCCTCTCGGACTGAAAAATTTTTTCCTTAAAATCGGTATCTGGGCGGGAAGCAGGAATGTGACGGCTGTACTCTCCAATTTAAGCGCAGTGAAGATGCCGGAAATCTATGAGCCCCATATTGAACGTTTTGGTGTTATCACCAGTACGGACAAACTCCAGGTCTGTGCCTGCTCCTATTATGATAGTTTTTATTTCAGCATTACCAGTAAATTTGCGGATACGGGGATTCAGGACAGAATACTGGATTTTTTGCGGCAGGAGAGTGTCCTTGAACCATGAGTCCGATACAGAATCAGCATACAGCGGATATTTGCGATCACAAAGAACAGGGATGCAGCTGTTTTTGCAACATCCCTGTCTGTGTCAGGATACCACTTCATTTACCATGCTCCCCATGGCCTCAAAATCATTCAAAATCCGGTTCATCTGCGTGTAACGGCCGGTATTTTGCACCAGCTGTCTTCTGGAAACAGTGTCCTGCATATGAGCCGTAGCGCCCTCGGCAATCCTTTCAGCCGGATCTTTGATTTTCTCGGCTTCCTCCGCTTTCTTTTTCGCTTTCTCTTCATCGATCAGTCTTTTGATTTCATCCAGCTTATCCTTGATCTCATCCACTCGGAGAGCCGCTTCGGCCTTGAGCTCATTGAACTCTTTCATGATCTCGTCGTCACCGTATGAAGCTTTGATATACAGCTGTGTGACTTTATTGGCCACTTTATCAGCCAGTTTGTCAAACGCGTTGCTTAAATTGTCCAGTTCTTCCTCCTCTGTCAGTTTGCGGTAGCGCACCGTGGCATCACCGATCTGAAATTCCAGGCCGTCAAAATTTTCATCAGTGCTGTAATCCTGTACCCATACCTCCCGGGTACCGTCCTTATAGCCCTGGACGATTTCATCATACATTTTGTCATAGGCATAACCCATACTGGAGGCATGGCCGTCCATATCCAGCTGATCTTTCATCTCAGACTGCTTTTGATCATATAGTTTTTCCATTTTGGCATACATGTCTTCGCCGAGATGATCGTTAATGTGGGACAGCATAAGCTGGTCTGCGGTGGGCAGGCTGTTCACCGATACATGATCGTCCTTTTCCATCTTATTCAGCATGTCCCGTATGGCACTTACCCCTCCTGCCGAGAGACGGAACTGATCCTTGTCCACCAGTCTGTCTGCCAGCTCCCTGAGTTTTGTGGGCTCCTGTTTAGACAAACTGCCGGCGGGATTTAAAAGAAATGAATACTGATTGTAAGCTGTCTGGTCACCGTAAATTCTCATAAAATCATACTTCCTTTCTCTGAATCTTCATCGTTTTCAAATAAAGGGGCAATCTGGGCTACCCATTTTTCTTTTTCTGCAATCTCGTCCAGCTTATGCTCCGCGGCGGGAGAGCCGTACTTGCTTCCGGCCTCGGCGGGAGAGCCGTACTTGCTTCCGGCCTCGGCGGGAGAGCC
>DPJQ01000281.1:0-568 GCA_003542935.1 Lachnospiraceae bacterium
TTTGGCGGCAGGGGGGTGCGGGTATTTGGCGGATAAGAAAAAACTTCCGATAGGAGAAGAATTTTTTGGGAATATCAGAACGAAGGGCTTTTACTATGTGGATAAAACCGGGTTTATTGCGGATCTTTTAAAAAACAGGGGCAGCGTGAATCTTTTTACGAGGCCCCGTCGTTTTGGAAAGAGTTTGAATCTGGATATGCTCAGATCCTTTTTTGAGGTCGGGGCAGAGGCCGCATGGTTTGACGGTCTGCGGATCGCCGAGGAGACGGAGCTATGCGCATGCCACATGGGAAAATATCCTGTCATTGCGATCAGCCTGAAAGATGTAAGCGGGGCATCTTATGGGGATGCGTTAAAGATGATGTCCAGGGTTATCCGGGCGGAAGCCCGCAGACATCAATACCTGTTGGAAAGTGACAGGCTCACAGATATAGACAAGGAATCCATGAGGGAACTGTACGCAAAAGACCAGGATGAAGATGCACTGCAGGAGAGCATCCGGCTGCTCTCGGAAATGCTGAATAAACATTATGGGCGCGGCGTCATCATTCTTATTGATGAATATGAT
>DPJQ01000281.1:882-2145 GCA_003542935.1 Lachnospiraceae bacterium
ATCATTCTTATTGATGAATATGATGTGCCTCTGGATAAAGCGTACCAAAATCATTATTATCCACAGATGGTGCATTTTGTCCGGTCTTTATTCAGCCAGGCGCTCAAGACAAATAAAAGCCTTGAGTTTGCCGTTATTACGGGATGTCTGCGCATTGCCAGGGAAAGCATCTTTACGGGGCTGAATAACTTTAAGATCCGTACGATCTCCGATATGGAATGTGCGGAGTATTTCGGATTTACAGATGACGAGGTCAGGGCCATGATGGAATATTATGGTGTTGAAGACCGATATGCGGATGTGAAGGAATGGTATGACGGGTATCATTTTGGGACGGTGGAAGTCTACTGCCCGTGGGATGTGATCAACCAGTGCGATAAATTAAGGCTGCAGAAAAATGCGGTGATGGAGCCCCACTGGGAGAACAGCAGCAGTAATTCGATCGTCCAGGATATTTTAGAGAGTGCGACGGAGACTACAAAAGCGGAGATTGAAGCATTGATTTCCGGCGAATGCGTAGAAAAGGTTTTGGTTCCGGAACTGACTTACACGGATCTTGACAGTGAGGATACGGAAGCCCGTCAGGCTTATTTGTGGAGTGTGCTCCTGGCCACAGGATATTTAACGGATATAGGGGAGTCGGGGGGAGGATACCATCGGCTGGCCATTCCGAATAAGGAAGTTTTGGGAATCTATGAGAAAAAGATCCGCTCATGGTTCAGAGTGAAAGCGGTCAGTGATATGGCCAATTGGAGAAGGTTCCGTGCAGCGGTCAGTGACGGGGATGCAAAGACCGTCGAGGCTGTTTTTAATGCATTTATGGCGGATTCCATAAGCATACGGGACACTTTCGTAAAGAAAAAGATGAAAGAAAACTTTTATCACGGTATGCTATTGGGTCTGCTCAAGGCGGAAGGTAAATGGATTACGAAGTCCAACGCTGAATCAGGCGTGGGGTATACAGATATCAGGATCCTGATTCCGGAAAAGAAGACAGGGTGCATTATTGAAGTAAAATATGCAGAAAACGGCAGGTTCGACTCTGCCTGCCGTGAGGCGATGAAACAGATTGAGGACAATGGATATGCGGCCGTGTTGAAACAGGAAGGGGTACAGACGATCCATAAATTTGGAATCGCGTGTTATCAGAAAACGTGTAGGGTGGCATACCGCAGAGAAGGAAAACTCCCCCCTTTTAACTGAAATCTTGTTTTCCTGCTATAATCATTATATAATACAATTTGTCTTACAAAAACCACAACA
>DPJQ01000281.1:2424-11567 GCA_003542935.1 Lachnospiraceae bacterium
TGCGCCGCATTGGCGCACCACCACATATGAAAGCCGGCACACGGCGCATTTGGCATTCCTGAATAAATGCCGCCTGCGGCGGCGGGCTTTTATAGTAAAAATATATGACGGGAGGCCGGCTGATGAATGCATTACCCATAGAAGATATGAGCAAGACATATCTTGAACACTCCATGGTGATCCATAACTTTGTCATCAAAATCGGAAACCAGATCAAAGACAGCCTATGTCGTGTATTTGGTGACAGTGTACAGTACCAATGGCGTGAGAACGATGATAAGATCGTTGTACCTGACGCCTCTATCATCTGTAATATGCGGGACAGGAAAAATGTATCATTTACCGGTATCCCGCGTTTTGTCATGGAGGTTTTGTCAGATTCCACCGAAAGCTACGACAGAAACGAAAAAATGGACATTTACTGCAAAATAGGCGTTTCTGAATACTGGATCGTAGATTGGCGTAAGAAACAGGTGGAAATCTATATGTTTGACTGGAAAGACGATGATACGAGTTATCCCTATCTGTACAAAACTGTTACTGAGAAAAATAAAGAGGATTTACAGCTTGTAGTCTTCCCAAGTTTTAAAATCACTTTTGACGAACTATTTGATATTGAGTAAAATGTTAGCCCTTTGTACAGCCCTGTCATATTCCGTTTAAAATCTCCAGCGCGATCTTAGAGGCCCTGCTGCCGCTGCAGTTTTCGCTGCCCTGGAGGTTGGCGGCGAAGCAATAAACGTTTTCGCCGTTTTCGATAAATCCTACAAACCATCCGTTGACATCCTGCCCGTCCACAGAACCGGTGCCGGTCTTGCCGTAGAGCTTTCCTACAGGAGTATCGGAGATGAACATGGCGTCTTTTACGGCCCGTATATTCTGTTCCTCGAAACTCCATTTATTTTCCAGCAGGTCCGACAGCAGCATAACCTGTTCGAGCGGTGAGATTTTCAGGGAGGATTCCGCCCAGTACCGCGCGGCTCCGCCGCTCAGATCGCAGTTACCGTACGAGATCTTATCATAATACCCATACAGTGCGGCAAGCCCCAGCCGGCCGTCCAGATTCTGGAAATACCAGTTCACGGAATCCCGCATGGCGGTGGCAAGGGTCTGGTCCCGCTTCCAGGAATCGAAATACTGGTCGGTTCCGTCCCATCTCTGCAGGGAATTGCCGGGGGAGATCAGATGCTCCTCCAGGGCAAAAAGCCCGCTGTAAATCTTAAAAGTAGAGTCCGGGGAGACCCGCCGTTCGCTGGCATCCTTATTATAAATGTGATATTGGCCGCCGGATACGTCATAGAGGACAAAGGAACCCTCCGTGCCGTCAAAATAAGAGGCCGCATCCAGGGATTCCCAGTTCTTACCGTCCCAGTGAAAAGAAGTATTCCGGAAGACATGGGCCGTCAGCAGGGGGGTGGAGCCATACACAAGCAGTACGGCAAGAAAGATCACGCCCATGCTTTTGAGTTTCTGAAAAAGGGAGTCGCTTTTATAGTCTGCGATCTCTGCAATCCTCTGCCGGATTGCGGCTTTGCTGTCTCCCATGGCGGACAGGGGAGAGGAGAAGCTTCCCTTTTGCACATGTCCGGCATATTTCAGGATCGTGGAGCCGTATTGCAGGCGCTTTTCCGGGCCGATGACGGATATCACGGCATGGTCGCAGGCGATCTCCCGGTCCTTTTGCAGCCGGCGGAAACCGTACCGGATCCACGGGTTGAACCAGTACAGGATACGCAAGAGGCAGACGAGGTCGTTTAAGAGGGCGTCCCTGTGTTTGCAGTGCTGTAATTCGTGCAGGAAAATACAGCGCAGATCTTCCCCGGACAGCAGGATATCCAGATCCCGGGGAATGACCACGGTGGGACGGATCCAGCCGTAGGAGACAGGGCCAGAAAGACGGCAGGAGGCGTACAGCCGGACGGGCCGCCGGATATGCAGCGTCCGCCGACATTCTGAGAACAGGCGGTACAGCTCAGGGTCTGTCCGGCCGGTGACGGCACAGGCATTTTTCCGCATAAAGTAAACGTTCAGGATCGCAAAGAGGGAAAGAAGGGCGGCGGAAACGATCCCCGCAAGCCAGACTGCCCACAGTACAGATGTGAAAGGGGCATCGGATGAGGCCACGGCCGTTGAAAAATCTGTCAGTCCCGGGAAGGGCGCCGCCGGATGGCCCGCGGTATTTTCCGCAAGAACGGCGGCGGATGATCCGGCGTTCGAGGTGAACCACTGCTGTATCCGCAAAAGGAATCTTCCGGGGGCGACGATCCTGCAGGGCCAAAAAGGCAGAAGCAGGGAAAAAACAAAAATATGCCACAGGTGGTATTGCGCACTTACGGTCATGTGCTTTTTAAAGAGCCGTTTTGCCGCCAGGATCAGGCCGAGCAGCAGGCTGACCAAAGCGTTGCAGACTAAAAAATGCAGAGGAAAGGCCATGATCAGTCACCGCTCCTTGTCTGGGAATTTATGATTTCATGCAGATCTTCCAAATCTTTGTCGGACAGCTCCGTGTGGGCCAGCAGGGAGGACAACATGGGCGCGATCTCCCCGCCGTAGAACCGGTCGAGGAACGAATGGTTTTCCTGCTGCAGATAGCTTTCCCGGGAGATGAGCGGGGAATAAAAGTACATCCGTCCCTGCTTTTCATAGGAGGCCGCTCCTTTGGCCGCCAGCCGGGACAGCAGCGTGTGAACGGTTTTCTGGTTCCAGCTATGGGACCGCTGTGCCCGTTCCGTGATATCGTTGGTGCTGAGGGGATAATCATCCCAGAGAATTTTCATGATCTCATATTCCGCCCGGGAGATCTGGGGAGTCTTTTTCATGGCGCGCCTCTTTCTACTACTTTTGTAGTATTCATTATAGGACAGAGGGGAGGGGAACGTCAAGGAAATATAAAAGGTTGTCTGCGGCTTTTACGTTTCGACTAACGCTTTATACCTGGAAATTAACTCCTGGAACGCAGGATGATTTTGGAGGAAACCATAATCGGGATCCTTTTCCATTTCGGATAAAATTGCCGGTAGCATTTGTCCTGCGTCGGAAGTTTTCGCAATGCGATAGAATAAAGGAGAACTGCCCATATCCCATGGCGTAAGCAAGGCCGGGAGCATTTTCTGTAAAAGGCGGATGCACTCATCGGCATCTTTTTCGGCGCCCGCTATCTGCAAAGGCGCGATAAACGAATTATACTCCCAAAAGTCAAAAAGAGCCGTCATCCGGCTTGCTTTATCGGCAATGCTTTTGGCGGTCTGTATCCTGCCGGATGCCAGTTCCGCATCGATCATTTTATAAAGCAGCATTTGTGCTTTGGTAAGCGTTGTGAGCAATGCGTTTTGTAAACTTTTTATGGCTTCCTCTGTCTTTCCCCGGTGCAGGCAGACGTTGACCTGCAGCAGCCGTTTATCTGCCATACTGCTTAAGATGTCCTCTTTGTCAGGCATCCTGTCCAGGATTTCCTGCGCCTTATCATAATCGCCGCTGCGGATCGATCTGCTTACCAGCATGTAGTCTGCGCTGTTGCTTATTGCGCAGTCATTGCTCTGCGCAAGCTGACCATACCATTTTACAATTTTGTCATCATAGGGACGCATTTCATCGGCAGACAGCCCGGCGGTGATAAGCAAACCATCCAGCTGAAAGGTGAGACAATGCAGCAGGGTTTCATTATGGGGATATTCGCGGATTTTTTGTTCTGCCGTTTCAAATCCCGCCGCGATTCCCTTTGCCTGGGCAACGGTTGCGACCTCTCTGCTAAACTGTTCGATTTCCTGGCGTGAAAGATCTTCCTGGAAACAGAACAGGGTATTCAGGTCAATTTTAAGTAAACGGGCTAACGGCGGCAGGAGCGTGATATCCGGGCTTGTCAGACCCTTCTCCCACTTGCTGACGGCAGGAATGGAAACGTTAAGATATTCGGCTACCTGCTCCTGGGTCAGTCCCTGTTCTTTTCGCTTTTCCTGAATGACTGTATTCATTGGCATAAAATCATCTCCTTGTACAATGATACAAAAGCTTTTGTTGATCCCATTGTAACACCGGATCGCATCCTCCACAATTGAACGGATGTTAACTTCCAAAGAGAAATTTTAACCTCAGGTTAAACCTGAGGATTACGGCCCATTTTTTAGGGCAGGGGATGCTGTAAAATAGTGCGGAATGGATATTATACCCGCGGGCACAAAAGTTTTCCGGATTTATTGGCGCTCGCGGGCATATACGGGCGATAACGTTGGCAAACCATTACGCCCGCGAGTATGAATGATTCGGCATATCCGACCTGTTTTATAAAAGGGAAGGTATGTTTTTTAGCTTTCTTTTAAAATGCGGGATAATAGAATCAACATAAAAACTATTTTTTCGCACTACCCATAAAAAAGCCTGCTAATAAAAAGTCAAGTGTTTTTTGAAAAAATATAGATGTTTTTGATAACCTTCTTGTGTTTTATTCTCCGGGTGGGATGCCGGACGGGACTAAAATACAGGAGAGAGATATCAATACGATTCCTTCCACAAGGAGAAATCCGGTACTGGCAGATATTTTCGGGCGTTTGGGATATATGGAGCGCCAAGGCAGTGGATTAAATAAAATTTGTGAAGCGTATGAGAATGCGGCCAGTTACAAAGAAGGAATGGGACCGGAATTTTATTCATACAGAGTGCTGTTCATGGTAACATTAAAGAATCTGAATTATAAATTGTTATTGAGTGAAGCTGAAAAAATCGTTTTGACGGAACTTGAAAAGGTAGTATGCGAATTACTAAAGGAAAATCCCCGAATAACTCAATCAGAGATACAGAAACTGCTGAATCTTTCCAGAAGTAAAGTTCAAAGAACTATGAAGAAGCTGGTAAGCGGCGGAGTGATTGAAAATACAGGTTCGCATAGGATAGGATATTGGAAAGTTAAAAATAGTCAAAAAATATGACCTAAACCTGCTTTTATCCACGGGCATTTTTTTGGCGCCGTCGAGGTGCTGGCCGGGAAAGTTTCAAAATCTTTCTGCCTCCCCTTGTTCACTCAGATCCATGACGAGGATCGTGCGACAAGTGAATGGCTTGGGGAAAATCCTGCTGGCGGGCATCACTTATGAGAAGGATGCAAAGGGGATGGGCAGAAGGCACAGCTGCGTGATCCGACAGGGATGAAATATCAGCCGTTTATTCTGTGGAATAGGTGGCTTTTTTGTGGTGTCGGCAGATGCTTGAAGCCTGCTCATCCCTCTTGCATTTAGCAGAATATCTGATAGAATAATGGGGTAAGTTAATAGGGTAAGTTAATGGGGTAAGTTAATGGGGGAAGTTAATGGGGATGTTCTCCTAAACGTCAGGAGGTTATTATGGCGCTGCCAATTAACGTTTCAGATTTGATCAATCGGCGAGTGATCGAAAGCGCACGCATTGAATATAAAGGGGATTGGAATCCCGAACCGATTTTGCACTCGATCTGCGCCTTTGCAAATGATATTGATAACTGGGGAGGCGGTTATATCATCATCGGCGTTGATGAGGAAAATGGGATGCCGAAGCTCCCCGTCAAGGGGCTGAGTAAAAGTTCCATTGACCGAATCAATAAGGAATTGCTGCAAAAGTGCAATCTGATTGAACCACGCTATATTCCCATTGTAGAGCAGGGTGCCTATGAAGGGAAAGAGATTATCGTTTTATGGATACCGGGCGGGGCCAACCGCCCTTACAAGTGTCCCTCTGCTTTTCCGACGGAAAAAGCGGTAAAATCGGAGAAGGTATATTATATTCGTAAAATGTCCAACAGCATCCGGGCAAATCAGCTGGAAGAAAAAGAGCTGTTTATGCTGGCGAATAACCAGCCTTATGATGATCGCCCCAACCCGGCAGCCAAAACAGAGGATTTGAAATCCAGCCTGATCTCCGAATTCCTCTACACCGTAAACAGCGATTTGTATGAACGTTCTCTCACCCAGCCTGTTGCGGAAACAGCGTCTTCTATGCACCTGGTCGGCGGCCCTTCTGAATGGAAGCGGCCGCTGAATGTTGGGCTGATGTTTTTCAATGAGCGTCCGGATGAATTCTTTCCGTATGCCCGGATTGAGGTAGTGGATAAGCCCGACCCTGCGGGTGTGGGGATGACGGAAAAGATTTTTACAGGGCCTCTTGACCGCCAGCTGCGGGATGCGCTGAGTTATATTAAGAACTATATCATAAAAGAAAAGATAATCAAGTTCCCGGATCAGGCAGAGGCAGTACGCGTTTTCAATCTGCCGTATGCGGCAGTGGAGGAAAGTTTGTCCAACGCTGTCTACCACAAGTCATATCAAATCGGTGAACCGATCACGGTTACTGTTACGCCGGAACGGATGGAAATTACCAGCCTGCCGGGGCCAGACCGCACCATTACCAATGCTGACCTGCAAAACCGTCGTTTGATTTCCAGACGGTATCGAAACCGGAGAATCGGAGATTTTCTCAAGGAATTGAAATTGGTGGAAGGCCGCAACACGGGAATCCCTACAATCCTTCGCGCTATGGAAATGAATGGCTCGGATATGCCGTCGTTTGAAACCGATGAAGATAGAACCTATTTCACAGTGATCCTGCCGGTTCATAAGAGATTTCTTTTGCCGGAGACCGATGCCGTACCCAGGAAAAGGCAGCGCCGCAGTCTGGCGGAGGTAAAAGAGCTTGTGGTAGCAGCTTTGAAAAAAAACGGAAATCTTTCTACCTCTGGGTTGGCCGCAGAGCTTGGCTATACGAAAGTAACTTCCACTTTGGCAAAAGCATTAAAAGAACTGATGGCAGAGGGCGCCGTTCAATACTCGGAACCGGAAAAAGTTCGTTCCAGAAATCAAAAAATTTGTCTCATAAAAGGAATACACAATGAATGATGAAGTGAGAGGAGGCGTTTGCATGGGCGGACAGGACCCAAAAACAGAAAAAAAGAGTATATGTATCGGCCTCCTGGCCCACGTGGACGCCGGAAAGACCACCCTGTCTGAGGGGATGCTGTATCTGTCCGGCGTGCTGCGCACCCTGGGGCGGGTAGACCACCGGGACGCGTTTCTGGATACGGACGCCATGGAGCGGGAGCGGGGGATTACGATTTTCTCCAAACAGGCCAGGCTGTCCTATAAAAATGTGGACATGACCCTGTTAGATACGCCGGGCCATGTGGATTTTTCCGCGGAGATGGAGCGGACGCTGCAGGTGCTGGATTATGCCATACTGGTGATAGGCGGCAGCGACGGGGTGCAGGGCCACACGGAGACGGTGTGGCGGCTGCTTAAGAGGTACCGGATACCGGTATTTCTGTTTATCAATAAGATGGATCTGCAGGGCAATGACAGGCAGACGCTCCTTGCGCAGCTTTCGGACAGGCTTTCGGATAACTGCGTGGATTTTGGCGGGGAGAGGGATCAGGACTTTTACGAGACGGCGGCCATGTGCGACGAGGCGGCCATGGAGGCCTGCCTGGAGAATGGCAGCTTGACGGACGGGCAATTGGCGGTCCTCATTGCGGCTAGGGAGCTGTTCCCCTGCTACTTCGGGTCAGCGTTAAAGCTTACGGGAGTAGAAGCTTTTCTGGACGGCCTGGCGGCTTACACCCTGCATCGCCGGTGGCCGGAAGCCTTTGGCGCCAGGGTGTACAAGATCGCCCGGGACGGGCAGGGCAGCCGCCTGACTTATATGAGAATCACCGGGGGGAGCCTGCGGGTGAAGATGCCGTTATCCAACCGTGGGTCGAAGGGGAAAAACGGCCATGCCCTGGCGGAGGGGGAGCTCTGGGAAGAAAAAATTGACCAGATCCGGCTCTATTCCGGGGAAAAATACCAGACGGTGGAGGAAGTTCCGGCGGGCACGGTCTGTGCGGTTACGGGCTTGTCCCGCACTTTTCCCGGGGAGGGGCTGGGTGCGGAGGTGGAGACGGCCCTCCCGGTGCTGGAGCCTGTTCTTACTTATAAAATACTGCTGCCGGAGGATTGCGACATCCATAAGATGCTGGCCGATCTGCGGCAGCTGGAGGAGGAAGACCCGCAGCTTCACATCGTATGGCAGGAACGGCTCCAGGAGATCCATGTGCAGCTCATGGGAGCGGTGCAGCTGGAAATCCTGCAGCGGGTGATCTTGGATCGTTTCGGTATTAAAGTCGGCTTCGGAACCGGAAATATCGTTTATAAAGAGACGATTGAGGCTCCTGTGGAGGGGGTGGGGCATTTCGAACCCCTTCGTCATTATGCAGAGGTACACCTCCTGCTTGAGCCGGGAGAGCGGGGCAGCGGCCTTACGTTTGCCGCGGATTGCAGCGAGGACGTGCTGGATCTGAACTGGCAGAGGCTGATCCTGACCCACCTGGAGGAGAGCGAGCATCCGGGCGTACTCACGGGCGCCCCCGTCACGGATATGCGGATCACGGTGCTGACGGGAAGGGCCCATATCAAACACACCGAGGGAGGCGATTTCCGCCAGGCCACTTACCGGGCCGTGCGTCAGGGACTGATGCAGGCGAAAAGTGTTCTTCTGGAACCCTGGTATGATTTTCGTCTGGATCTGCCCCGGGAGCAGGTGGGACGGGCCATGGCGGATGTGCAGCGCATGGGCGGCACGGTCTGTCCGCCGGATATTGCCGGGGAGACAGCTGTGCTTGCGGGTTCTGCGCCGGTGGCCGGGATGAGCGGGTATATGGAGGAGGTAAGTGCCTATACCCGGGGCAGGGGGCGGCTTTTCTGCACCATGAAGGGGTACGAGCCCTGCCACAATGCCGATGAGGTGATCGCAGCCACAGGCTATGATCCCGAGGCGGATACGGAGAATCCGCCGGATTCCGTATTCTGCTCCCACGGCGCGGGCACCATCGTCAAGTGGGATCGGGTACGGGAATACATGCATGTGGACAGCGGCTGGAAACCCGAGGGGGAAAAGAAAGAAGAAGAACGGATCCCGGAAGTCCGTGGGGCGGCCCGTCCGGCGGGAGGCTCCTCCTACTACGGCTCCTGGAAGGAAGACCGGGAGCTGGAGGAGATCTTCCGGCGGACTTTCGGTGAGCAGAAAAAACGGGCCATTTCTTCTTATAGCGAGGTCAGCTACGGACGGACGAAGCCGGCGGCGGAACCGTCCTATACTTACCGCCCGCCAAAGGAGCCCATAAAGGAATATCTGCTGGTGGACGGTTACAA
>DPJQ01000281.1:11837-19479 GCA_003542935.1 Lachnospiraceae bacterium
TCTGCTGGTGGACGGTTACAATATCATTTTTGCCTGGGATGAACTGAAAGCGGTGGCCCGGGAGAATCTGGACGGGGCCCGCTACAAGCTGATGGATCTGCTGTGCAATTATCAGGGGTTCCGCCAGTGTACGCTGATCTGCGTGTTTGACGCCTATAAAGTCAAGGGCGGGACGGGTTCCGTGGGTATGTACCACAATATCCATGTGGTCTACACGAAGGAAGCGGAGACTGCCGACGCCTATATTGAGAAAACCACCGCCGAGATAGCGAAAAAGAACCGCGTCCGTGTGGCCACCTCCGATGCTCTGGAGCAGATCATCGTCATGGGACACGGCGCGGTCCGGGTTTCGGCCATGGAGCTTCGGGCAGAGCTTTGCCGCGCCGGAGCGGAGATGGCGGAGTTTTTCACCGATAAGAAAGAAAAGTTCAGTAATCGGCCGTTTGCTTAGTTGGATGAAAACGGATGCCGCTGCACGCAATGCATGAGTTCTGAGCAGGCAGCGGCCGTTTTTTAATTTTTCTTTGGCTTCGCGAAGGCGTTCACCCCGATATAAGCCAGGATAGCCAGGGCAATGCACATCCACACACCAAACAGTACAGGTGATTTACCCGCAAACATGTCGTAGTAGCCCTTTAAATAGATCACGACCACGATGACCGGAAGGATATACACCATGTGGAACCGCACGGCGGCGGGGAATTTCATGCCATCCCCGGCATTGGCTTCCTTGATAAAGTTGTCCCATCCCCAGCCGTTTTTGCGCACGCAGAAAAACAGGTACACCAGGCTGCCCAGGGGCAGGAAATTGTTGGAGACGAGGAAGTCCTCCAGATCCATGATGGTACTGCCCTCGCCTAAAGGCTGCAGGCCGGACAGGACGTTGAAGCCCAGCACGCAGGGCATGGACAGGATGACCATGGCGATAATATTGACCGCCACCGCTTTCTGGCGGCTGCAGCCGGTCAGATCCATGGCGAAGGAGGTAATGTTCTCAAATACCGCGATCACCGTGGACAGGGCGGCGAAGGAGAGGAACAGGAAAAACAATGTCCCCCAGATGCGGCCCCCGGCCATATGAATAAAGATATTGGGCAGCGTGATGAAGATCAGGCTTGGCCCGGATCCCGGTTCCACGTTGTAGGCGAAGCAGGCCGGGATAATGATGAACCCGGCGATCAGGGCCACCAGGGTGTCCAGGGCGCAGATGCTGACGGCCTCCCCGGGGATAGAGCGCTTCTTATCCAGGTAACTGCCGAAGATGGCCATGGCGCCTATCCCCAGGCTCAGGGTAAAGAAAGCCTGGCTCATGGCGGCGAAAACCACGTTGCCGATGCCCTGTTCCATCATCTGTCCGAAATCCGGCACCAGATAGAAATGGAGACCCGCGTCCGCGCCGGGCAGCGTGCAGCTGTGCACGGCCAGCACGCCCATCAGGAGCAGCAGGACGATCATCATGAGTTTGGTCAGCCGCTCCACGCCGTTTTGCAGGCCGATGGCGCAGATACCGAAGGACAGCAGGATGACCAGGACCGTCCAGAAGGTGAGTGTACCCGGCTGGCCCAGCATCCGGGAAAATTCCCCGGCCACGGCGTCATTGTCCATGCCGGCGAAACGGTCTGTGGCGGACAGATAGCAGTAGTACAGCATCCAGCCGCCCACCATGGTGTAAAACATCATCAGCATATAATTTCCCACAAGGCCGATGAATTTCAGGTTGTGCCAGCGCGTACCCGCGGGCTCTAGCTTGTCAAAACTTTGGGCCACACTTTTTTGGCTGCTGCGGCCCACGCTGAACTCGCAGACCATGATCGGCAGGCCCAGGATCACCAGGAAAACCAGGTAGATCAGGATAAAAGCGGCGCCGCCGTACTGTCCTGCCAGATACGGAAACTTCCATACATTGCCGATGCCTACCGCGCATCCCGCCGACACCAGGATGAAGCCGAGACGGGAAGCAAATTTTTCTCTTTGCATACGTACCCCCTTGGGACAAAATGTCCGTTTTTTTCTGTGAAACTGCCGTCCGCACTGCATAAAAAACGCAGTGGCGCGGGCGGTCATTTTTCTCTCGGAGGTAATGGTATCATATCAGCGGGAAAATTGCATCATTTTTATGGAAATTCAGACAAGTCATATTGAGAAATGTGAGCGGGACAAGACACTCAGCCACTGCGCATTCCTGACCCATAAAAGCAGCACAGCTCAATTCAGCTCTCGGGGGTTGGCAGGGGATTGGACGGAGGCCGGCCGTTGCAGGATTTATGTTTAAGGCAGGGCAACAAAAATTAGCATTGACTTTTTCCGGAAGATTGCATATGTTAAATTAATACAGTTACTTCACAGGGAAATTGCCGTAAATGGTTTGCAGAACGGCTGCCATGTAAATTGAGCTGCAGTATAAACTGAACAGGCGGTGGAAGCCGGTATACCAGTATATCGTATTTTCTATGGGCCGGGTCGCATGTAAGTGACAGTGGATGGCAAAAGAGCATCCGCGGGACAGTAAGCGTCTGTACTTGTTCCGCAGATGTTTTTTTCTACCTTTTTTTGTGATTCAGGTATGCCGGGGGAGAAAGTGAGGTATGCTTTTGAATAATGTGGCAGCGGGGAGCGCCCGGTGATGATTTCCATGGAGGGAAGCAGGAGGTTTTTATGAGAAGCCAGCAACAAAACGAACCGGTTTCCGCCGGAATGGTGGAGAAAACGGTGATGCGCATATCCACGGTAAGTATCGCGGTCAATCTGATTTTATCGGTGGGAAAGCTTCTGGCGGGGGTTCTGGCCCGGTCGGGAGCCATGGTTTCCGATGCCATACACAGTGCATCGGATGTGTTCAGTACCATTATCGTGATGGTGGGCGTCCATCTCTCGGAGAAAAAGGCCGATGCGGAACATCCCTACGGCCATGAGCGGATGGAGTGTGTGGCGGCTCTTCTGCTGGCCGTGGTGCTGGCCATGACCGGCGGGGGAACCGGTATAAACGGCGTGAAAAATATCGTCTCGGGCAGTTATGCGGATCTGGCTGTCCCCGGCCGGCTGGCCCTGATCGCCGCTGTTTTGTCCATTGTTGTCAAAGAGTGGATGTATCACTATACGGTCCATGCCGCCCGGAAGATCCGCTCCGCGGCCCTCAAAGCCGACGCCTGGCATCACCGTTCCGACGCGTTCTCTTCCGTGGGCGCTCTGATCGGTATCGCTTTTGCCCGCCTGGGCTACCCGGTTATGGATTCCGTGGCCAGCGTGGTCATCTGCCTGTTCATTCTGAAAGCCGCTTATGACATTTTCAAGGATGCCGTGGATAAGATGGTGGATCATGCCTGTGATCCTGATGTTACCAGCCGGATGCGGGAAACGATCATTGGCACAGAACAGGTGCAGGGAGTACGTTGGATGAAGTCCCGCCTCTTTGGTTCGCGGATTTACCTGGATGTGGCCATCGAGGTGGCGGGCGATATGTCCCTGGCCGACGCCCATGAAGTGGCTGCGGTCGTCCACCACCGGATCGAGCAGGAATATCCTGATGTCAAACATTGTATGGTCCATGTGGATCCCGCGGGGGATTGATTGTAATCGTTCGTTATCGTTCGGGCAGGTTCTCCCCTTTTGTTTCCGGTTGACTTTTCTCCACCCATATGATACTTTAGTGAGTAAAAGAGTCAACGCATAAAACTTTAAAAGAGTATAAGAACATAACCGTTCAGCCGGAGGCCGGACGGTTGCGTAAGACTACAATGGAAAGTGAGGAACAAAAGCGATGCCCGTAATGGAATTCCTGGAGAGGAATGCAAGATTGTATCCGGACGAGGTGGCCCTTGTGGAGCTGAACCCGGATGAAAAAGACACCCGCAGAACCACATGGAAAGAGTCGGCGCTGATGCAGCCCACCGGCTTTACGCCTTACCGCCATGAGATCACCTGGAGTGTGTTTGATGAGAAGGCCAACCGTTTTGCCAACCTGCTGATCAGCCGGGGGATCCGGAAGGGGGATAAGGTTGCCATACTGATGTATAATTGCCTTGAGTGGCTTCCTATTTATTTCGGCGTATTGAAAAGCGGCGCCATCGCGGTGCCGTTTAATTTCCGCTATGATGCGGAGGAGATCCTGTACTGTGCCGAGCTGGCCGAGGTAGATATGCTGGTGTTCGGCCCCGCTTTTACGGAACGTATCCAGTGCCATGCCGAGCGTCTGTGCAAGGGACGCCTGCTGATCTATGTGGGGGATCATTGCCCGGATTTTGCCGAGAGCTACCATGAACTGGTGGCCGACTGTTCCAGCCAGCCGCCCCATGTGGAAATTACCGATGAGGATTACGGCGCCATCTATTTTTCCTCGGGAACCACGGGTTTTCCCAAGGCCATTTTGCATAAGCATCAGAGCCTGACCCAGGCTGCCGAGATGGAGCAGAAGCACCATAGCACCGGGCGGGAGGATACCTTCCTGTGTATTCCGCCTCTCTATCATACCGGGGCGAAATTCCACTGGATGGGCAGCCTGGTGGCGGGAAGCCGGTCAGTGCTGTTGAAAGGGACGCGGCCGGAAACGATCCTGTCCGCCGTGTCTAAAGAGCACTGTACGATTGTCTGGCTTCTGGTGCCCTGGGCTCAGGATATCCTGGATGCTCTGGACAGAGGGGATCTGAAGCTTTCCGATTATGAGCTGGATCAGTGGCGCCTGATGCATATCGGCGCCCAGCCGGTGCCGCCGTCTCTGATCAAGCGCTGGAAGGAATACTTCCCCCATCACGATTATGATACGAATTACGGCCTTTCCGAGTCCACAGGCCCCGGCTGCGTGCATCTGGGCGTGGAAAATATACATAAAGTGGGGGCCATCGGCGTGCCGGGCTATCGCTGGGAGTGCAAAGTGATCGGTGAGGACGGCGAACCGGTGAAGCGGGGCGACGTAGGTGAGCTCTGTGTGAAGGGGCCGGGCCTCATGACCTGTTATTATAATGATGAGAAGGCTACGGCGGAGGTATTGAAAGACGGGTGGCTCCTGACCGGCGACATGGCCATGCAGGATGAGGACGGCTTCTATTTCCTGGTAGATCGGAAGAAGGACGTGATCGTCAGCGGCGGTGAGAATATCTATCCGGTGCAGATCGAGGATTTCCTCCGGCGCTTTGATAAAGTAAAAGATGCGGCTGTCATCGGTCTGTCTGACCGCCGCCTCGGAGAGAAGACAGCGGCGATCATAGAGATCAAGGACGGTATGGCCTGTACGAAGGAAGAGATTGATGAGTTCTGCCTGGGGCTGCCCCGGTATAAACGGCCCAAAGAGGTTATTTTTGCGGAGATTCCCCGGAATGCTACAGGAAAGATCGAAAAGCCGAAGCTGCGCAGACAGTACGGCGCGGAGAATCTGGTTGCCAAGGAAAACAGGGGTTGACGGAGGTGTTCCCATGGCAAAAGTCGTTAAAAGAGGGCGTGTAACGGAGATGTACGAAGCGATTATGAAGCTGCAGAGCGTGGAGGAATGCCGTCATTTTTTTGAAGATCTGTGTTCTCCCGCGGAGCTGTCCGCCATGGAACAGCGGTATGCGGTGGCTTCCCTGCTTTTGAAAGATAAGGTATATCTAGAGATCCTGGATGAGACCAGCGCCAGCACGGCTACTATAAGCCGCGTAAAACGGATGCTGAATTACGGGACAGGCTGTCTGCCCACGGTGATCGGGCGTTTCAAGGAAGATGGCGGTTCAAAACAGGCGGATCGTGAGGATATGGAATGATTGCGAAGGAGGATAGGCAATGAAGGAACTGATGCTGGGAAATAAGGCCGTGGCCCGCGGTCTGTATGAGGCGGGCTGTGCGGTGATCTCCAGTTATCCCGGAACGCCCAGTACGGAGATAACCGAGGAGGCGGCAATGTATGACGAGATCTACTGCGAGTGGGCTCCCAACGAGAAGGTGGCCCTGGAGGTGGCTCATGGCGCCAGCCTGGGCGGCAGGCGGAGCGCCTGTGCCATGAAGCATGTGGGGCTTAACGTGGCGGCCGACCCGCTGTTTACGATCTCCTACCAGGGGCTGAACGCGGGGCTGGTGATCTGCGTGGCTGACGATCCGGGGATGCATTCCTCCCAGAACGAGCAGGATTCCCGGCATTACGCCCGGGCGGCCAAAGTGCCGATGCTGGAGCCCGCGGATTCGGAAGAGGCGCGCCTGTTCACCGTCAAAGCCTATGAGCTTTCCGAAAAGTACAATACGCCTGTTTTTGTGAAAATGTGTACCCGGGTGGCCCATTCCCAGAGCGTGGTGGAGCCGGGGGAGCGGGCCTGTCCGCCCCAGGTGCCCTATGTCAAGGATCCGGGAAAGGTCATGATGACGGTTAATTCCCGTAACGCCCATATACGGGTGGAGGAGCGGACGAGGGCCCTCACGGCCTATGCGGAGGACTGTGAGTTGAACCGGGTAGAGATGGGAGATACGGGCCTCGGTATCATCACGGCGTCCACTTCCTATCAGTATGCAAAAGAAGTGTTCGGCGATAAGGCCAGCATCCTGAAGCTGGGTATGACCTGGCCCCTCCCAGAGAAACTCATCCGTGATTTTGCGTCGAAAGTGGACCGGGTGGTGGTGCTGGAAGAACTGGATCCGATCATTGAGGATCACTGCCGGAAGCTGGGGATTGCGGTGTCCGGTAAGGCGCTGTTTCCTGTCTGCGGTGAGTTTTCCCAGAACCTGGTGCGAGCCGGTATGGGTCAGGAGGAGCCAAAGATCCTCTCCATCGCCGATACGATCCCGCCCCGCCCTCCGGTGATGTGCGCCGGATGTCCCCACAGGGGTATTTTCTATACATTGAAGAAGCAGAAATGCATGGTCTACGGCGATATCGGCTGCTATACGCTGGGGGCGGTGGCGCCCTTGAATGCCATGGACTTAAATGTCTGTATGGGAGCTTCCTGCTCCGGCCTTCACGGCTTCAACCTTGCCATGGGCGCGGAGGGGGAACAGCACAGCGTGGGTGTGATCGGAGATTCCACCTTCATCCATTCGGGCATTACAGGTATAACAGACATTGCTTACAATATGACTAATTCCACCATTATTATCCTTGATAATTCCATCACCGGTATGACCGGCCATCAGCAGAACCCCACCACCGGGAAGAACCTGCGGGGAGAGCCCGCGGGCAAGGTGGATCTGGAGGCTCTGTGCCGGGCCGTCGGCTTTAACCGGGTGCGGGTGGTGGATCCCTACGACCTGGCCCGGGTGGATACGGTGCTGAAAGAGGAGCTGGCGGCTGCGGAGCCGTCCGTTATCATCAGCCGCCGCCCCTGTGTCATGATCAAGGGGACAGTACATAAGGCTCCTTTGAAAGTCAACACGGAAAACTGCGTGGGCTGTAAATCCTGTATGCGCATCGGCTGCCCGGCTATTGCGGTCAGGAATAAAAAGGCCGTGATCGATGCGACGCTGTGCGTCGGCTGCGGCGTGTGTACGCAGATGTGTAAATTTGACGCGCTGGAAAGCGGGGAGGAGTGAGCGGATGGATACGAAAAATATTATGATTGTGGGTGTGGGCGGCCAGGGAACCCTCCTGGCCAGCAAGGTGCTGGGTCATGTGCTGCTGAGCCAGGGCTATGATGTGAAGGTATCCGAGGTTCACGGTATGAGCCAGCGCGGCGGCAGCGTGGTGACT
>DPJQ01000281.1:19792-20648 GCA_003542935.1 Lachnospiraceae bacterium
AGCGCGGCGGCAGCGTGGTGACTTATGTGCGCTACGGTGATAAAGTATATTCCCCGGTGATCGATAAGGGGGAAGCGGATGTGATCGTTTCCTTCGAGCTTCTGGAAGCCGCCCGGTGGCTAGAGTATTTAAAGCCGGAGGGGCAGATCATCACCAATACCCAGGAGGTGGAGCCCATGCCGGTGATCATCGGCGCCGCCGAGTATCCCGGGGATCTGGCGGAGAAGATGCGGGCCGCGGGGGCGAAGGTGGATGCAGGGGATTTCCTGGCTCTGGCCGAGGAGGCAGGTTCCGCCAAAGCCGTGAATATCGTTCTGATGGGAAGGCTGTCCCGCTATTTCCCGGAGATCGGGGCGGAGGCCTGGGAGGAAGCGCTGGAGGCCTGTGTGCCGGAGAAATTTCTGGAGATGAATAAGAAAGCTTTTTCCCTGGGAAGGTAGCAATTTCCTTTTGTTCATGTTAGAATGGGGTGGTAAAGAAATTGTTAAAAAAATATTTTTATGGACAGAAGGAGGGGGCAAATGGTAAACAGGGAGTATTTGGACAGGGTGACCAAACTGACCGCGGATAATCCGACGAAATATATCAAGATCAGGGATATATTTGAGGAAGTATTTGAAGGACGCGAGCCCGGCAGTGCCAATGATATCAGCGACATAAAGTACAAGAGAATCTGTGCCAGATTCCAGGATATTGACGTTCCGTTCAGCTGGTGCTGCAGCAAGGAGGAGGTCTATCAATTATGTAAAGCGATCGCTGATTATCGTGACAAGAAGCGGCGCGAGGAAAATACGACGGTTAAGAAAACCCAAAAATCCAAGAAAAAAGGACTTTTCGGATTGTTTAAGTAGTTAAG
>DPJQ01000026.1:0-3978 GCA_003542935.1 Lachnospiraceae bacterium
CAGTTTACTTTCGATAGAAGCAAATTTTTTGTCATGTGAATTCAGCCTGCTTTCGATGGAAGCAAGTTTTTTGTCATGTGAATCCAGCTTACTTTCGATGGAAGCAAGTTTTTTGTCATGTGAATCCAGTTTACTTTCGATAGAAGCAAACAATTTGTCATGTGAACCCAGTCTGCTCTCGATGGAATCGAGCCTGTTTTCAATAGAATCGATTTTTTCTTCAAAAGGCTTCAGCTTAAAATCCAGCCTGGAATCGAAGAGCTGAGAAATGGCAGCTAAATCTTCATGAGTTAAGATCACGATATTATCCTCCTTTCTTTTTTGTTGATAGTTTAACACATTTGATTGGAAATGTCCACAAAAATGCAGGCATTTTCATCTGAAAAAGAAAACCACCCATTGAAAATCCGTGATAAAAAGTATACAATGTAACGCGAGTGTATTTGACGATAACTTGAGGAGGTTATGAAAAAATGAGTCGAGTATATAATTTTTCTGCAGGTCCGGCGGTATTGCCGGAGGAAGTGCTGCGTGAGGTGCAGCAGGAGATGCTGGATTATCAAGGCAGTGGCCAGTCTGTGATGGAGATGAGCCATCGTTCTAAAGATTTTGATGCGATCATCAAGGAGGCGGAAGCGGATCTTCGGGAGCTGATGGCAATTCCTGAAAATTACAAAGTTCTGTTTTTGCAGGGTGGCGCTTCTCTGCAGTTTGCCATGATCCCCATGAATCTGATGAAAAACAAAGTGGCCGATTATATTGTTACCGGCCAGTGGGCCAAAAAAGCGTGGCAGGAGGCGCAGAAGTACGGTAAGGCAGTGAAGATCGCGTCCTCGGAGGATCAGACATTTTCCTATATTCCGGACTGCTCTGATTTGCCTGTTGATGACGATGCGGACTATGTTTATATTTGCCAGAATAATACGATATATGGGACGGCATTCAAAAAACTGCCGAATACCAAAGGAAAGCTTCTGGTGTCCGATATATCGTCCTGTTTTCTGTCCGGGCCCATGGATGTGTCAAAATATGGCATTCTTTACGGCGGCGTGCAGAAGAATGTAGGTCCGGCCGGCATGGTGATTGCTATTGTCCGGGAGGATCTGATCACCGACGATGTACTGGAGGGAACTCCCACCATGATGAAATATAAGACCCATGCTGATGCGGATTCTCTGTATAATACGCCGAACTGCTGGAGCATTTATGTCTGCGGTAAAGTATTTAAATGGCTAAAGCAGATGGGCGGCCTGGAGGTAATGAAGGAGCGCAACGAGAAAAAGGCGGCAGTTCTCTATGACTTTCTGGATAACAGCCGGATGTTCAAGGGGACAGTGAGAAAGGAGGACCGTTCTCTGATGAACGTGCCCTTTGTCACTGGGGATAAAGAGCTGGATGCCCGGTTTGTAAAAGAAGCCGAGGCGGCCGGGTTCATCAACCTGAAAGGACACCGTTCTGTTGGCGGAATGCGTGCCAGTATCTATAATGCCATGCCTCTGGAAGGGGTGGAGAAGCTGGCGGCGTTTATGAAAAAGTTTGAGGAGGAGAATTGATCATGTATACTTATGCCTGTTTAAATCCGATCTCCCATGTGGGTACAGATAAATTTTCCAGGGCATACCGCCAGGTGGAGTCAATAGATGAAGCCCAGGCCGTCCTGGTACGCAGCACGTCTATGCTGGGTATGGAGTTGCCGGAGAATCTGGTCTGCGTGGCTAGAGCCGGAGCCGGAGTCAACAATATTCCCCTTGATACCTGTGCTGAGCAGGGGATCGTGGTATTTAACACGCCAGGAGCCAATGCCAATGGCGTGAAAGAGATGGTCATTGCCGGTATGCTGCTGGCATCACGTGATATTGTCAGCGGTATTGAATGGGTTCGTCAAAATGCGGACCAGGATAATATTGGTAAACTGGCGGAGAAACAGAAGAAGAAATTTGCAGGGTGCGAGATCGCAGGAAAGAAACTGGGTATCATCGGTCTGGGGGCTATCGGTGTGAAGGTGGCCAATACGGCCACCCATCTGGGAATGGAAGTTTATGGTTACGATCCCTATATATCCGTGGAGGCAGCCTGGAATTTGTCCAGAACCATCAAACATATCGAGAATGTGGAAGATATCTACCGGGAATGCGACTATATCACCATCCATGTGCCGCTGATGGACAGCACAAAGAATATGATCGATAAAAATGCCATCGAGATGATGAAGGACGAAGTGGTGCTTCTGAATTTTGCCAGGGATCTTCTGGTGGACGAGGCGGCTCTGGTGGAGGCATTGAATGAGGGCAAAGTGAAAAAATATGTATCGGATTTCGCCAATCCCACCGTGGCCGGGGCCAGTAATGTACTGATCACTCCCCATCTGGGCGCTTCCACTCTGGAGTCGGAGGACAATTGTGCCTTGATGGCCGTGCAGGAGGTTCGTGATTATCTGGAAAATGGGAATATCCGCAATTCCGTAAATTATCCCACCTGTGATTTCGGGGTGTGCACCACTGCCGGACGGTTGGCGATCTGTCATAAAAATGTGGTGCATATGATCAATAAATTCACGAAGATTATCGGAGATATGGGACTGAATATCGCCACCATGACCAACAAGAGCAAAGGTGATTATGCCTATACGGTTATTGACGTGGAGACGCCGCTGAATGAAGAAATGGCCGGACAGCTCAGACAGATTAAAGGCGTTTTGAAGGTCAGAATCGTAAAGTAGGATAAAGTCAGGCAGTTCAGTTTGCGTAAGCCTTTACCGAAGGAGGAATGTATGGCGCAGATCAAACCGTTTTGCGGCATCCGTCCCCGCCGGGATCTGGCGGAACGGATTGCAGCCCTGCCGTATGACGTATACAGCCGCGGGGAAGCCAGGAAAGAGGTGGAGAGGGAACCTCTTTCCTTTCTGAAAATTGACCGGGCGGAAACTCAGTTTCCCCCTGGCACGGATATTTATGCGGCGTGTGTCTATGAGAAGGCCAGGGATACCCTGGCACAGATGCTCCGCGGGGGAGAATTCGTTCGTGACGGTACAGCCTGCTATTACCTGTATGAGCAGAATATGGCGGGCCATTGTCAGACAGGTATCGTTGGCTGTGCCGCCATTGATGATTACATAGATCAGACAATCAAGAAACATGAAAATACGCGGGAAGAGAAAGAGCGGGACCGTTTCCGCCATATTGATATCTGCGGTATGCAGACGGGCCCGATCTTCCTGGCCTATCGGGCCAACGCTGCTCTCAAGGCATTAGTGGCGGAAGCGAAAATGGCGGAACCGGAGACGGCTTTTTGTTCTCCCGACGGTGTGGGGCACCGGATATGGGTGATCCGTGACGGGGAGAGAATAGAGAAGATCCGTGGGCTGTTTGCGGCAATAGACAGTATTTATATTGCCGACGGACACCATCGCGCCGCTTCGGCGGTGAAAGTGGGATTGAAACGGCGCAGAGAAGATCCGGGCTATGACGGTTCGGAGCCGTTTAACTATTTTCTCTCTGTGCTATTTCCCGATGATGAGCTGCGGATTCTGGATTATAACCGGGTGATTCTGGATACAGGAAAGCTGAGAGATGGAGAACTTCAAGAACGCCTGACGGAGAAATTTGTCGTGGAAGGACCGTTTCTTCAGGCCGTACATCCGTCCGGGAAAGGGGAATTCGGTCTGTATGACACGTCCGGATGGTATCGGCTGAGTGTTTTACCGCAGTATATGTCGGATGATCCGGTGGCGGGCCTGGATGTATCTATTCTACAGAGAGAAGTGCTGGAGCCGATCTATCATATAGAGGATCCGAGAACAGATCCGCGGATTGATTTCGTGGGCGGTATCCGGGGACTTGAGGAACTGGAACGGCGCGTACACAGGGACGCGAAAGCGGCTTTTGCTCTGTATCCCACATCCATTGGAGAACTGTTTGCCGTGGCGGACGCGGGCAGGCTGATGCCGCCGAAATCCACCTGGTTTGAGCCCAAGCTGCG
>DPJQ01000026.1:4286-4456 GCA_003542935.1 Lachnospiraceae bacterium
CACCTGGTTTGAGCCCAAGCTGCGGAGCGGGCTGTTTTTACATAGTCTGGAAAAATAAGAGAAACGGTAAGGAGGAATGAATATGCTGGTAAAGCAATATAAGGATATGCTGGGAGCTAAGTCGGTGATCCGGGAGATTTCTGAATACGGCGGGCGCAGAGCAAAGGAGG
>DPJQ01000026.1:4792-7122 GCA_003542935.1 Lachnospiraceae bacterium
AAATGTGTTTGATTACAGCCTGGGCAATCCGTCGGTACCTACGCCTGCAGCCTTCAATGCGGAACTGATCCGCCTGGTGCAGGAGGAGGGGACGGCGGGCCTGCACGGTTACAGCCCTTCTCTGGGTATCGACTATGTGCGGGAGGCTATTGCCGATTCCCTGAACCGGAGATTTGGCATGTCCTATACGAAGGATCATATTTTTCCCACCAGCGGCTGTGCGGCGGCTCTCACCCATGCGTTTCATCTGGTGACAGTTCCGGGGGATACGGTGCTGGCCTTCGCCCCCTATTTTCCGGAATATCACCCTTACGTGGACCTCACCGGGGCGCGTCTTAAAGTAGTGCCGCCGGATGTGAAAAATTTTCAGGTAGATTTTGAAAAATTTGAGGAAGCTCTCACGCCGGATGTGATGGCCATCCTGGTCAACACGCCCAATAATCCCTCGGGAACGGTGCTCACTCCGGAGACGTTGACGGCCATGGCGGATATTCTGAAGCGCAAAGAAAAAGAGTTTGGCCATGATATTTATCTGATTTCCGACGAGCCCTACAGAGAGATTGTATTTGAAGGCGTGGATGCTCCCTATGTAGCGAAATATTACGACAAAACGATTACCTGCTATTCGTTCAGCAAATCGGTGTCCCTGCCGGGAGAACGTATCGGCTATGTGGCCATCGCGCCGGAGTGTCCTGAAGCTGAGACTATGATCCAGATGTGCGGCCAGATCTCCCGCGGCGTGGGCCACAACTGTCCTTCGTCGTTGATCCAGAGGGCCGTTGTGAGCGTGTTGGATATGACCAGTGATCTTTCCGTTTACGAAAAGAATATGAATATCCTGTATAAAGAGCTGACCGGTCTGGGTTTTTCCGTTGTTAAACCCAGGGGTACATTTTATATGTTCCCCAAAGCATTGGAGGAAGATGCAAAAGTATTTGCCCGGAAAGCATTGAAATATGATTTGCTGCTGGTGCCCGGCGATACGTTTGAGTGTCCGGGGTATTTCCGTATCGCTTATTGTATTGACACAGAGAAAGTGGAGCGTTCTCTCGATGCTTTCCGCCGTTTCGTGAAAGCCGAATATGGGATGTAGAGTTATCATATTGAAAAAGTTGAGAATTTCATGTGAAAAATATACTATTATAGGTTTCGACGGAAAAATTGGTTGATTATTTTGTTTTATGGGTAACTTCGACAGGAAAAAATATGTATAATTTAAAAAGCATTAATAATTGTGTATTCCTAACCCAGGGATAAGAAGAGAAGGGTAAGACAGTTTTCAGAAACGAAAAACACAGAATGTGAACTGAAATAGGGTTAGGGATTGACTTTTCCGGAGTTTTCTATTATGATGCATTTGTTAAGTACCTGATAGGAGAGAATCAGTATGAAAAAAGAACAGGTTATAGTATCCAACGCTATAGAAAAAGAACATTCCCTTGCACATCTTGTTCAAATTGCCTGCAAGTATGACAGCAGGATCAGTATAGCATATGATAATAAGACGTTGAATGCCAAAAGTATTATCGGCGTTATGTCGCTGAACCCGCAGGTTGGTTCGGTACTTATTATCACGGCCGAAGGGGCAGATGAAGAAGACGCGATCAGAGAAATTATTGATTATCTCCAATAAGTATCAAAGGTCATGAAACGGAGGAGTAGGATTATGACGGAAAGCAAGAAAACGAATACAGAAAAAGAAACGGACATTACCGAACCCTTGAAGAAAGGGGCGCAGGAAGCAAAGGAAGCGGCCACAGAGGTTGTAGAAGCTGTAAAAAAGACTGCAAGGAAGACTGGCAGAAGAGCGAAGAAGGCAGCTACGACGGCGAAAAAGACTGTGGAGGAGAAGTCCGTGACAGCCAAAGAGGCAGCAGCCGAGACTGTTGAAGCAGTGAAGAAGACGGCGAAGGAGACGGCTGCCAGTGTGAAGAAGACAGCGAAAAAGGAATATACCAAGGTTGCTTTGCAGGAAACATATATTCAAGTGGGCGGCTGCGAGTATAAGGAGAGCGAGATCCTGGCGAAGGTAGAGCAGGCCTATGTGGAGGCCGGTAACAAGCTCACTTCCATGAAGTCTCTTCAGCTTTATATTAAGCCGGAAGATAGTGCTGCATATTATGTGATCAATACGGATGTCACCGGGAAAGTGGATCTGTAATCAAAATAGAGAAAAGCAAAAAAGAGCTGAAAGGAACGCCCCATGGGAGGCAAAGGTTTCTTTCAGCTTTTTGTATGTAGAAAAATAAAAACCTTGAGGTTCTCTCAAGGTTTTGGATGAGCCGATATGCGGATTCGAACCGCAGACCTACGCATTACGAGTGCGTCGC
>DPJQ01000026.1:7397-7554 GCA_003542935.1 Lachnospiraceae bacterium
ACCTACGCATTACGAGTGCGTCGCACTACCTGCTGTGCTATATCGGCCTGAACAAGTACATATTATACAGTATTTTGAAAATAATGCAAGTAGAGAATTGTATTTTTTTGAAAAATATAATAATATAGCTAGTGAAAAGTTTATAGGCTTTTTTAAT
>DPJQ01000276.1 GCA_003542935.1 Lachnospiraceae bacterium
AACCGCATAGACAAGCTGGGGACCCACCAGGCACACATCCCACTTGCCGACCTCGTCGCGGATAGCTGCGCTGGGAACTGCGGTGATCGTGAGTTCCATGCCGCGCTTTTCAGCCGCTTCACGGATCTTTTTTACCAAAATGGAACTGGACATTCCGGCATTGCAACATAATAAGATTTTCATATAGTCTCCTTTCTGTACTCTCCGTACAGGTTTTATTTTAATTCCGGCCAGTAACCTTTGTTTGCCTCGATCAGGTCGTCCAGAATCTTTTTTGCAATCCCCGCGCTGGGAACTGTTTTTGAAAGGGTGAGCGCCTGCCAGAGTTTGTGATAGCTGCCTTCCATCCAGGCGTCCACCGTCAGCTTCTCCACGGCAACCTGCTCTTCCATCAATCCCTTCTGGAAAGTCGGGATCTTTCCGATGCTCAGTGGTTCGTAGCCGTCTTTTCCCACGATACAGGGGATCTCCACCATGGCATCCGGGGAGAAATTCTCGATGGCTCCGTTGTTCTCCACAATTAAGAGCATCCGCTCGTGTGTGTTAAATGCGAGAGCGGTCGCCAGATCCACAATAAACAGTGCGTGGATACCGATCTTCAACTCCGTATCTTTCGCGGTTCCGGCTGCCTCGATTTTTGCACATTCGCCGAACACCCGCTTTTCCCTGCCGTCGATCACCTGATTTGCTCTGGTGTAATTCGGGTCCGTATGGGCCACCATATCGTCCGGATACAGATAATACTGCAGATAGGAGCTTGGCGCCATGGTCGGATCTACAGCGACGAGATCCTTCACCTTTTTTGCCGTTTCGTGCCAGCTTTGATCCGTGAAATCCGTATCGACGGAATCCGCCGGACAGTTGCCGTACTGAAGCTGATGTTCCACCAGTTTATCAATGTATTCATTTCCGTCCTTATCTTTGATGGAAGTCCACCAACCGAAATGATTCAGACCGAAATAGCGGATGTCCATCTCTTTTCTGTCTTTGAAGCCGAGTATTTTTGCAATACTCTGCTCCATACCGATAGGCATGTCGCAGATATTGATCACCCTGGAGTTCGGGCGAAGTCTTCTGCAGGCTTCCGCCACAATGGCGGCGGGGTTGGAATAGTTTAACATCCAGCAATTCGGGGAATATTTCTCCATATAATCGATATTTTCCAGCACCCCTGCAATGGAACGCATACCGTATGCGATGCCGCCCGGTCCGCAGGTTTCCTGTCCCACAACGCCGTATTTCAGGGGGATTTTCTCATCCAGCTCCCGCATTGCGAGCTTTCCTACCCGTATGTGAGCCAGACAGAAATCCACATCCGTGTACGCGAGTTCGGGATCCGTGGTCGCGAGATACTCGATGGAAGGATCTTTTTCCTTTATGATGATCTCGCAGGCTTTTGCCACTTTGTTCTGGCGGTCCCCATCATTATCGTACAGTTTGATTGCCCGCAGCGGAAGCTTATCGAGATTGTCCAAAAGCATCAGAATAATCTCTGGAGTGTAAGTACTGCCGCCTCCGGCGATCACAATGGAAAATTTTTTCATAACAACAATCTTCCTTTCCTGTTTTCTAACCTTTGTAAATTTCAAGAGAATTGGATATCTGGATCAGTACATCCGCAAATTCCTCTTCTGTCTCCACCGCAGTCAGTCTGCGGATCGCGGACCGCTCCAGCGCCATGTGCCGGAACAGTTCAAAGAGAACGCCGATCTGTTCATTCTGTTTCCGCTCCATGGCCAACAGAAAAATGAGCTGGATCTCCTTTTCCTGCATCCGTATGGGCTGTTTGAGTACAGCGACGCTGATGGCGGTTTTTTTCGCAAATGTTACCAGAGGGTGAGGCAGCATAAACCAGTCCCCGATGAAAGTGGGATAGTTTACCTCCCTCTGCAGCACATCCGTCACAAATTCCCGGACGTCATAGATGCAGTCTTCCTCCTTCAGCGCTTGTGACAGATCCTGAATCACCTGTTCAAACGACCGTTTTTCTCTGTAGATCCGAATGGATCCTTTGTTAAAATAAATTTTTATCATCTCGCGGAACCGATAATTCATGCGGATTTTATGCACCAGAGCGTTCATCGCCGTCAGGGTATACTGATTCGGTATCCCGTCCATCCGGAAAGTCGCCACCGAAGGGTGCACGAAGGTATCCATAATGGAGATGATCAGGTCCACGGGGTGTTCTTCCAAATACTGTTCCAGGCTGTGCTTGGGCAGCAGGGCCTTCACTTCAATCTGGTTCTGGAAATTTGTTTTTATCCAGCTGCTGACAATGCTGTTGACGCTGAATCTGGCAGCGCTGATGATCACAGCCTTGAGCTTCTGGTTTACGTTTTCCAGAAAGTGTTCTACAAAAATGGCAATGAAGGATATCTCGTCATCCTGGATATAACAGTGTTTGTACTTGTATATGATGGACGCCATCAGCATGGATATCTCGTAGGCGTAAGGGTACTGTTTCTTCACATCGTTTAAGATGGGATTTTTCACCTCGTAGCCGGTTTCCAGCCTGCGCATCATATACTCGATATGGATCAGGATGTTGTCATAGAAGTCCTGTGACTGCCATAAATCAAAATGATATTTTTCCATCACGTCGTGGCAGAAATCTTCCAGAATCTGAACGCTCAGACCGCCGATTTCACTCTGCGCCGATGTGTCGGAAGTCATTTTAAAGCTGTGGAGCAGACCTGCCAGAACCCGGATATCCCCGTTTTTCAGTTCAATGCCCTGGGTTTTCAGATAGTCAAAAAAGCCGGTCAGCTCCCTGCCCGTCAGCTCGGGCGCCGTTGTCTCCGGGACGCGGTGGTTCTGGTAATTTCGGACTATAGTGATATAGACTGCGCTGACAGCCATATACAGACCGTCGTCCGAAATCTGGATAAACCTGCTGTCGAAGTACTCTTTCACAAGCTTTTCCATCCACCCGTATTCCTTCTGGTCGAAATCATCATACAGGAAGGTCCGCAGAAACCATGAATAGTTGTGGACTCTGTTCTGAGTCTCGTTTTTGATAATGCGGAATAAAGTCTGGCGAAGCTTCGCCTCATCCTCATCAATCCGGAGTTTGTCTCCGCTTATCCGGAGCAGTTCGCTCTGGTACTCGGACATAAGCTTTTTCTGAAACCGGCCCACTTCCTTGTATATTGCCGGTTCGGACAGGGCAAGCTCATCTCCTATGTCAAAAATGTCCGCCTGCCCGTCCTTTAAAATCATGCCGAGGATAATCCAGCCGCGGTCCGACACCGCTTCCTCTGTCGTCCTCCCATGTTTTTCCGACAAAAAATAGTCTTTTACCGATTCCATGTCGGCCGTCTCGATAAAATAGCCCCGCTGCCTGGAAGACTTGATAACGCTGCCGCTCTCCCAGATGCGGTTGATCTCGCTGATCTCGTTTCGAACAGTGCGAGAAGACACTTCCAGATACTCCGCCAACTTTGTACCTGTGACACCCTGGACATTATTTAACAACATCTCCAACAATTTGGACTGTCTTCTCGTAAGCATATTTTTCACCTGTTACCCTCAAGCTTTTTCGCCCTGTTCTTTCTTCAACTCGTCTGCTTCCATCATCTTAAAGAACGGATAGTAGAACAGAGTCATAATGATCAGGTTTACAAATACCAATACCACACACTTCCAATCCAGTGTCATGATAAATGCGCCTACACCCGGCGGCAGGAATCCGGGAGGGCCCGCAATGGGTTTTCCTACCAGACCGCTTGTCATACAGAAATAAGTGATGGCCGTGATCACCATAGGACCGAACACAAACGGAATGAACAAAAACGGGTTCAGGATGATCGGTGCGCCGAAAATGATAGGCTCATTGATTCCGAACAGAGAAGGAATAATACCTACTGTTCCGATGGACTTCAGGGATTTCGCCTTGGAGCGCATCATCATGATAACGAGGCCCAGAGTCAGACCGGAACCTGTCACCTGAAGGATCGCATAAAACAGACCGAAGGTAAATATGTGGTTTACCGGTGCGCCCGCCGCATAGTTTGCCATATTTTCCGCCTCATAGGCAATCGCGAAGGAAGCCCATACCGCGGAAGTGATGGAAGGTCCGTGGAGACCGAAGAACCACAAAAACTGTGTCAGGAAGATTACAATGAGCAGTGCCGGAAGAGTATCCATGGTGCTGAGTGCCGGCGCAAGGATGCTCATGATAAATGCCGGGAATACCTGCCCTGAAGCTGCCAGACAGATATTTGCGATAGCCACGGCGATGATCGCATTTACGATAAGCGGAATCAGAGCCGCAAAACTTTCTCCAACCATGGAGGGCACGCTGTCCGGAAGTTTGATGATGATTTTCTTCTTTGTCAGAAGTCTGGTCACCTCCACGCTGAGGATTGCAGAGATGATAGAGGTAAAGAGACCCGATGCGCCCAGGTAGGAAATATCCATACCGCCCTCGATGGACAGACCGCTCAGGATCAGATGTACCATGATCGCTGTGGCGCCCGTGAGGTTTCCGCAGATCCCGTAACTCTTTGCCAGAGCGATGGCAATAAACATAGCTGCATAGATGGATAACATATCCGTGGTGAACATGCCCGCATAGGTAAAGACGGACATGTGTGCCGTCAGAAAGTCATATACCGCACCGCTTCCCAGCAGATTGGCGATAGCAAGAGGCAGCAGGCTGATGGAACCGACGATGATGATCGGAACGATAGAGATCATACCGTCTTTGATTGCCTGGAGATGCTTCTGCTGTTCCACCTTGTTGGCGATGGGCATCATGAACTTCATCAATGTGTCTTGAAACTTGGAATTCATAGCTTTTTCTCCTTCAATTATTTGGCACCTTGTCGACTAAGGTCTGATATAACTTACAAGAAGTACTTGCTGCAAATTATACTTACCTGCAAATCATATTTGCAATGTAATTATAAAAAAAATATAAACTGAACACAAATACATTTTTGCCACTTCTATAGGAAGTGCTGAAGTCTGTTTCCGCATGAAACGGCAATGATGGGAAATGCTGTGAGCTTTAAAAAGGCAGACTTCCGGAAACGGAATCCACTTGGACGCTGGGTCTTGTTTCGTCTGCTAAAATAACAGTATTTAGCAGAAAAAGAAGGAGGGGTGAAAGATGTTTTTGATTGGAATAATCGTAGCGGGGCTCATAGGCGCATTGGTCGGTCTGATTCCGTATTTTTTAGGACGCTATATGGGAAAGCCGGAACTGGGCCAGCTCGGTATGATATTCTGTACTTTGAGCGGGATGTTCTGGTGGCCGCTCTCTTTTCTGGTGATGCTCGGTTTTTTATTTGCGATCTTTATGATGAAGAGCGATGTCAATATCCGAAAGAATAATACATATGTACAATCGTCGGTACAGGCACAGCCGCCGATCGCCGCCGCGCCGTCGGGCATGGGCAGTTCGCTGCAGCTGGATTGTCTTTCCGGGCCGTTAAAAGGGCAGAGGTATGTGATAGGCGCAGGCGGACTGATGTTTGGCAGGGATACCGACTGCCACGTCCGCTTTCCGGCGGAGACGCCGGGCATCAGCCGCCATCACTGCTGTATCCGGTGGCAGAATGGGATGCCGGTACTCACAGATTTGAATTCCACTTATGGGACGTTTTTGTCGGACGGCAGGCAGCTTATGCCGAATAATCCGATGCAGCTCATGTCGGGAACCAGATTTCAACTGAGTAACTATGGCTATCTGTTTCAGGTAGTTATGCGATAAAAATATTATCCTGCTTTTCCGCAGAAGAAAGAGCAGGGAACCAAAAGGAGGAGCTATCAATATGGAAATCAAAATGGTACAGTGTCCCAACGGACATTATTACAATGCGGCAATGCACAGCGTGTGCCCCGAGTGCGGGCAGGGCACGGGCGGAGGAGTCGGAGCGACGGTAGGAGTCGGCGGAGGAGTCGGCGCGACAGTGGGAGCCGGCAGCGGGATCGGCGGAGGAGTCGGCGCGACAGTGGGAGCCGGCAGCGGAGTCGGCGCAACGGTAGGCGTTGGCGGTGGAAGTTACAGCAATAACACGATTCCGGTGACGCCCCGGCATGAGAATCCTTCCGTGGAGGGGTATGAACCGACGATGATCGGCGGCGATAACTTTAACGCGGATGCGCCGGAGCCGGTGGTAGGCTGGCTTGTCTGTGTGGAGGGCCCCATGAAAGGAACGGATTACCGCATTCATGCAGGCTACAATTACATAGGCCGTGAGGTCGGCGATATCCATATTCACGGAGACAACCAGATCTCCCGCCAGAATCATGCGATGATCGCTTATGACAGCGGCGACCATGCCTACTATTTCGGCCCTTCCGGCGGCAGAAACCTGATCCGCGTCAATGGAAAAACGATTTTGAATGCGGTAGAGGTGAAAAACTATGATATTTTTACGATAGGCACGAGCAAACTGATGTTTGTAGGACTCTGCGGGCCGCACTTTGATTGGAATGAGGGAAGAAGCGATGTTTGATTACGATAAAATAATACTGCAGCTTTTAAATACAGGGGGATCCGGCGGGGAAAGCGGGACAGAGACGGCCGCAGCTAAAGAAGCGGAAACCTCTGCGGAGACGGCCGCCGACAGTATGCCGTCAGGCGCGGAGGGCGCTTTAAACGGGACGAACCTTTTGTGGGCGGTAGTGATCTTTTTTGCCGGTGTGGTGGCAGCGTTGCTCGGCGTATGGATAAAAAAAGCGCTGACAAAGGGAAAAAATGAAGCCGGGAAGGGGAAAAACGCCGCAGAGGAGGCCGTTTCCGCGACGGAAAACATTCCGAGGGAGATTACGTTCAGCATCGGAAAACTCCATGCGCTGGGTGGCAGGAAAAATCAGCAGGACAGCTTCTCCGTCTCTGAGGAAGAACTGATTCCCACCCACGGACTTCTGGCGGTGGTGGCGGACGGCATGGGAGGTCTTTCAGACGGAGACCAGATGAGCCAGTGCGCCATCACGGCGATGATGGAGACATTTTACCGCCTGCAGGGGGATCCGGCGAGGATACTGCTGATGTTGGTGGAGAGCGCGGCCCAGGCGGTCAACGCAAAACTGGGAGCGGGGAACTACAGCACGAGCGGGTCCACGCTGGTGGCGGGTCTGATCCAGAACGGTGCGTTTCATTATGTGTCTGTGGGAGACAGCCGTATCTGCCTGTATCGGGAAGGCTTTCTGTATCAGCTGAACAGGGAACATATCTTCCGGCATGAACTGGAGATCCGGGCAATCAACCATGAAGCGACATGGGAGACGGCGGATACGCATCCGAAAGCAGCCGGACTGACCAGCTTCCTTGGCATGGGAGCCTTAAAATATGTGGATATTCCGTCGGAATCCGTGGTGATCAGACCAGGCGATAAATTTATTCTGATGAGCGACGGCGTGTATAACAGCGTGGAAAAGGCAGAGATGGCAGAACAACTGAAAAAATCTGCACAGGAGGCGGCTGACGGGATCGGAAAGCTGATCGAGGAGAAGAATTTGAACGGACAGGACAATTACACGGCGATCGTTATCGCCTGCGGATAAATTTGTGCCTGTGCGGGGCGCAGGGAAAGCGCGTAATCTGCAGGCTGCAGAAAGGATATGGTTATTGGGATGATACAGACGGCAGTATATACAGATAAAGGCGGAAGAGACGGCAATGAGGATTCCGTATTGATTCTGGAAAAAGAGAAAAAGGTATGTGCTGTTGTGGCGGATGGGCTTGGAGGCTACGGCGGCGGGGAGAAAGCTTCCGCGCTGGTGACGGAGGAGTTTCAGAAAGAATGGGACGGCACGCTGACACCGGAGTGCCTGACAAAGTTGATCAGGGAAGCACACGAAAAGATTCAAAAGGAGCAGACGGCACGCTGCCCGATGAAATCCACGGTAGTGGCGTTAGCCGTAGAGCCGGGACACGTCGTCTGGGCACACGTGGGGGACAGCCGCCTTTATCATTTTTATAACGGCAGACTGGTATTTCAGACAAAGGACCATTCCTCCTCCCAGATTGCGGTGGAACTGGGAGATATCTCCCCCGGAGAGATACGGTTTCATGAAGACCGCAACAAAGTGTTCCGGGCGCTGGGGCAGGCAGGTTCCGTCACAGTGGATGCCAGAGATCTGACGCTGGCTGCCGGGGATCACGCGTGGCTTTTGTGCACCGACGGCTTTTGGGAGTATGTTCTGGAGAGCGAGATGGAGAAAGCTTTGCAGGAGTCAGACTCGCCCCGGGAGTGGCTTGAAAAAATGCGGGAATTCCTGCACGGGCGGCTTAAGGAGAGAAATCAGACGGAGAATGACAACAATACGGCGGCTGCGGTGTGGCTGCGATAGAGCAAAAGAGAACAGAGAGGAGAGAGATATGAAGAAGAGGCTATTTTCATGGTGTATGGCCGCAGCGCTGCTTATGGCGTCGCTTTTGGGAACAGGGGTGACCGCGGAAGCGACGACAGGCGGGGAGATTGCGGCAGCGAGCAGAAACGGCGTGGTGCGTATTCTTGTGCAGCTTCCCACCGGCGATTATGCAACCGGCAGCGGGTTTGGCGTCGGCAAGACCGGCGAATCTGCCACATATTTTGTCACCAACTATCATGTGGCGGGCGAACATACTTATGCTGTGGGCGTGCTGGACGGCGAGGAGGTTGCGATAGAAATAGACGAATCCCAGACAGATCAGGCCAGAGAACTTGGTTTGAGCGTGGTAACGGCGCCCCCTGTGGCTGTCTGGATCATGAAAAACGACAAAGCCTACATACCGGGAAGAGGCGTTGATACGAGCAATACCATAGCCTGCGAGGTAGTCTATGCCGAAGAACAGTATCCTGATATTGCGGTGATCAAGGCGGTGGAAAACGTACCGGAGCGTGTGGCGCTGCCGCTTTTGGAAGACGAGGAGAAGGTGGAAGCGGGAGACGCGGTATATGCGCTCGGCTATCCGGGTACATCGGATGATACAGAGGAAACGTTCTGGGGGACGTCATGGGTGGCGGACATAGACGATGTAACCATCACCAGCGGTATTATTTCCCGTTTTACCACAGCCTCCACATTCGGAAACACGAGGCTGATCCAGCATGACGCCACCATCAATCACGGAAATTCCGGGGGACCTTTGATCGACAGCAGGGGAGCTGTCATCGGTATCAATACTTATTCCTTCGGGGCTTCGGATAACTATGATGACAACAGCAGTTATTCCGTCCGCATCGATTACATAAAAGACGTCCTCGACGATCTGCACATTGAATATGACCTCTACCAGCCCGAAAAAGAAGGCGGCATGCCTGTTGCTGTCGTGGCCGGTATAGCAGTGCTCCTCATAATTGCGGCAGCGGTCATTGTGCTTGTAAAGAAGAAAGCGCAACCTGAGATTTCACAGGCGGAATCCACTCCGGAACTTGTCCCTGTAAAGCCCACAGCTGCTGCGCCGGTTGTCAAAGTATCGGCTCCTGCTGCACAGGCGATCGCGGGGGACAGCGGCCTTCGGTTTCAGGGAGTAAGCGGCATCTTCACCGGAAAGCGGTTTGCCATCACCGGGCAGGTAAAAATAGGAAGAGACCCGGCGAAAAATGATTTTGTGTATCCGGAGGGAACGGAGGGTATCAGCGGCGTCCACTGTGTACTGGTCTATCAGGACGGGCAGTTGTATCTCCAGGATCTCGGTTCCACCTACGGCACATTTGTGAACGGCGGGCAGCGCCTTGCGGCAAATCAGGCGGTGATGCTGCAGCCGGGCGACAAATTTAACCTTGGTTCGGAAAAGGAGTGTTTTGTGATTACCCGTAAAGGAGGGGTATAAACATGCAGTATTGTCCACATTGTATGCAGCTTGCGTCAGAAGATCCGTTTTGCAGCAACTGCGGTAAACCGATTGCCTATACACCGAAAGAACATCAGCTTCCACCGGGGAAAATACTGGAGGCGGGAAAAGAGAACGCCTATCTGTTGGGCGCTGCGCTGGGGCAGGGCGGTTTTGGCATCACCTATGTCGCCCTGGAGAAGTCTGTGAACAGGCGCGTGGCGGTGAAAGAGTATTTTCCGGTACAGTGCTGCCAGAGGATGGAAAACGGACAGGTAATTCCCAAGCCGGGAATGGACAGCGTTTTTCAGGGGGGCAGAAAAAGCTTTCTGGAGGAGGCCCGTATGCTCTCCAGACAAAAAAGTATTTCCTCTGTGGTGGAGGTCATGGACTATTTTGAAAAAAACGGGACGGCTTATCTTGTGATGGAATTTCTGGACGGTACGACTCTGCAGCAGAAAATCATGAAAGAGGGAGTGATGCAGCCGGAAAAATTGCTGGGCAAACTGCCTAAACTGCTGACGGATATGGAGAAACTGCACCGCTCCGGCATCATCCATCGGGATATCAGCCCGGACAACGTGATGTGGATGCCGGACGATACGCTGAAGCTCTTGGACTTTGGCTGTGCCCGCTCCATGGAGGATGGAAAATCCATGACAGTGCAGTTAAAACACGGCTTCGCACCGGTGGAACAGTATATGACCAGAGGGCAGGGGCCATGGACGGACGTATATGCACTGTCCGCCACAGTGTATTATTGCCTGACGGGTAAGGTACCTCCTATGGCGCCGGAGCGGCTGGAGAATGACAAAATGCTGACGCCGTCGGCTCTTGGAGTGCAGATGAGAGCAGAACAGGAGAGCACGCTGATGTGGGGGCTGACAGTACAGCCCAAAGCCCGGCCGGTCAGTATGGAAGTCTTTAAAACACGGATGTTTGATACCTTGAAAGCAGGGAATTTTGCTGTGGAAGAAGCTGTTATGGAAAAAGAGGAGAAGACAGGATATAATGAAAGCAATGTACCTGTGAATACACATTATGAGCAGATGCAGCAGAACCAACCGGGAGAAAATGTGCCGCAGCAGCCGCCACCACGGCCGCAGAATAAGCTGGGGATGGTGATAGCCGCCGCTGTCGCCCTGATCGTTGCAATTATACTGAAGATGATTTTGAGTTATTAGGATATAGAAAAAGGATGTAGAAGATGGAAAAACATTTTTGTCCATATTGCATGACTCCCGTGAAAGAGGGGGAACCCTGTAAAGCCTGCGGGCTGACGTCGGGAACCTACTCGCCTTCGCCCCACCATCTGCCGCCGGGGACGATATTGATGGACCGTTATCTGGTGGGCAGAGTGCTGGGCGAGGGGGGATTTGGCATCACTTATATCGGATGCGATTTAAGGCTGGAACTGAAAGTCGCGATCAAGGAATATTTTCCTTCCGACAAAGTGACCAGACATGCGCAGGCGTCGCTGGAAGTGAGCAATTATACCGGAGCGTTAACGGGAAACTATGAGCGGGGGAAAGAGAAATATCTGCAGGAAGCCCGCACCATGGCCCGCATGAACAAGCAGGCGGAGATCGTCAGCGTCAGAGATTTCTTTGAGGCGAACAATACTGCCTATATCGTCATGGAATATGTGGAGGGAACGACTTTTAAAGAGCTGGTGGCGCAAAAGGGCGGCCGGATTCCGGCAGGTGAGTTCCTGCACATGATAGAACCGCTGTTTTTTGCGCTGGAGGTGATGCACGGGACGGGCCTGATCCATCGGGATATCAGCCCGGACAATCTGATGCTGGAGAACGGCAGCGTGAGGCTTCTGGACTTTGGCTGTGCAAGGGAATCCACCCACGGTACGGAGACCATGACCATCGCTTTAAAACACGGTTATGCGCCGATCGAACAATATCAGCATAAAGGACAGGGACCGTGGACGGATGTGTATGCGCTGTGCGCTACGATGTATTACTGCCTGACAGGAAAAGTACCGCAGCAGTCTCTGGACAGACTCTGTGAGGATGAACTGATCCTGCCCAGAAAGCTGGGCGTGGATATGACGGAAAATCAGGAGCGGGCACTTCTTTATGGTATGGGGATCAGACCCCGGCGCCGCTATCAGAGCGTACAGGAATTATATGCCGCACTGTATACGGGAGTGCCTGCGCCTCAGATCGAGATTGGGCAGTCTATCCTGTTTATGCCGGAGAGCGGGAATCAGATGGCCGCGGAAGCGGGGCAGAGTATCCCGGCGGAAGAGCAGCGTGAATCTGCGGCGGAGGATTCCGGGAAGCGGGGGGACGTAGTGGATGTTCCAATGACAGAGGCGATTTCCGGAGAAACGGGAACAGAAGAGGACGGGAACAAGGATACAAAAGATTCGTCCGGAAACAGGCAGACAGACAGTGGAATTGGCGCAGGAGAGGCGGAGGAAAAGAGGAAAAAGACGATCCATCAGGTGAAGATCGGTGCTGCCGCCGCTGCGATTGTCTGCCTGGTGGCCAGCCCTTTCCTGCTGCAGGAAAAACTGAGACCGGTATCGCCGGACAGCGAAGAAACGCTCGCCCGGACTGCGGAGGAAGGGGAGGAAAAAGATCCTTTCGCGGAAGCGATCCCGGTGACGGCAGAAAGCGAGACGGCGCTGCGGGCGGCGTTAAACGGGGATGCGGAGGCCGTGATCTGGGAAGGTGAAGGCAGTATCCAGCTGACAGGAGAGGCGCTCACGCTGACAAAACCTTTGTATATCGGTGAAAACGCCAATATTGAGATCGCCACGGAGGTGACCGTGGGAGACGGCGGCCTGCTCCGGATCGCGGGAAATCTGGACAACAGAGGATTCCTTTCTGCGGAAGGCGACGGGCTTATTGAGATAGAATCAGGCGGCAATTTAGGCGGTATGGGCAGTCTTTTTGTGGAAAAGGAAGAGAACCTTTCGGTGAAAAGCGGCGGCACGGCGAATATTTTCGGAGTGGACTTTGCGGAGGCGGGATTTGACAGGCTTCATTTTGTTCCCTTTTCCGAGGAGGATGTCTTCCGGGATGCGGCCCATGTCCGCACGGGGCGGCAGCTTTTGGATGCGCTGGAGGACGGCAATGTATCTTCGATCGTTATCGATGCCGATATCACGCTGGCGGAATCTTTCCGCCATATACAGAAGAGCGTGATGGTCAGCGAGGGCGTTACGGTGACGGCGCCGCAGGATGCGGAGGCTTCCCTCTGTTTTGACGGATGGTATTTTGTGAATCACGGCACGGTCTCCGGGACCTTTCAGGTGGGAGACTGGAACGAGGACGGCAGAGCTTCCAACGTGATCAACTACGGGCGGATCACCAATGATATCTTTGTGGAGAGCGAATGCAATATTGTGAACAGGGGACAGATGACGTTAGGCTCAGGGGGGATAAGAAGCGGAAAACTTTACAATCTGGGAGAGTTTGTCCATGATGCAAGCAGAGGAGATGAAACCTGGCTGGAATTTCTCGGCGTACAGTTTACGAACATAGGGACGATCCGCGTAGAAGGAGACGGATTGCAGGACAGGCCGGTGGTAATGAAATTTGCCAGCGGAACGGAAGTCCGCAACCATGGCGTGATGGAGATCGGCGGAAACAGCAGACTGGAAAATGAGGGGATGATCACAGGTTACGGACGGATTTTTGCGGCGGACATCATATCCGGTCACGGAACGGAGGTATGGAATAGCGGCATCATCCGGGTGGAGTACGCAGGTTCCGCCGGGAAAGCGGCGTCCCTTTCCGTGCCGGCGGGAGTGCAGTTTGGCAATGACGGACTGATCACCTGCTCCTCCCACAGCAGTATCGATATACCGGGGGAGTTTGATGATTGGGGCGGTGCCTTTATTCCTTATGCCTGGGGAGACGGCGGGGATGATTTCCGTTATGTATCTACGGCAGAGGAGTTGAAAGAGGCCCTGGAGGATGATGCCTGCAGCACAGTCGTCGTAGACGGGGGAAGTGATATCACGCTGGCGGAGGAGCTGGTTGTGACGAAAGGACTTGCGGTGGCATGGCCGGGGAATCTTCATTTTACAGGAGGAGGCCTGACGCTGAAAGGGGAGGATGCTTATATCTATGATGCCAAGCTGACGATGGACGGCAATGCCATAACGGTGTCGGACGGCGCAGTTCTTGACATTGAGACGATAAACGGGGGCGGCCCGCTGCATGTGGAAAACGGAGGACAGATCATTTTACGGAATTATAATGAAGACGGATTCCTGTCGGGACAAAATGTTACGCTGAAAAGCGGGGGCCGGATTCTGAGCACAGGCTACGGCAGGCTGGAAAATCAAACGGTATCCATAGACGGCGGATGCGTTTACCGCATATTGAGTGATTATGAGATGACGGACTGCAGCATTGAGATCAGGAAAGACGGAGAACTGTTAATCGAAACGCCGTATGGTCGGATAGATGAAGCTTCTGTGATCACCAACAGCGGAAAACTGGTGGTCGGGTCGTGGCAGGAATGCACGTTAAGCGGAGAGATCGTGAATCATAACGATATGGAGTGTTATGTCTGCCTGAACCTGGAGGGCGGAAAGCTTACAAACAACGGCTATATCTATGTGGATTTAGCAGGCAACAGTTTCCGCGGAGACGGAACCATCGAAAATAACGGAACCATCGTGACGCCCAGCAAGGGGCTTATGGAAGAATTCAGGGGAAATTACAGCGGCAATAAAGTAGAGTACGGGGAATAATAATTTTGTATCAATATGCCGGCGGAGAAGATAGATCCTGTGAGGAGCACGGAAAAACGCATCTGAACGGGATCTATCTTTTTCGCCGGCTGTTTTGCATCGGAATCATGGTATGTTGTACAATACGGCGGCGCAGTGGTCAGGCATTTTAACTTTCGGAGAAAAGCCTTGTGATCACCTGCTCCATCCTCTCGCTCATGGGCTCATCGGTGGCGGTGATGGCGTACAGCACAAGCCAGTCGGTGGCGTTGCGGGGATCCATCAGGGGCATGCCGCAGTCGGTTAGGATAGCGTTCAGGGTCCACCAGTGGTCCTCCATTCTCGCTTCTTTGGAATCGTATTCATTATACTGTGTGGTATAGTCTTCATCCAGCAGGTTTTCTGTGATGACATATAACAACAGCAGGAGCTTGCGGGGCACATCCTCCCTGCGGTTGTAAATATTTTTCAGGGAAGTGGTGTTTGGCCAGTTGCGCTTGATCAGCTTCTGCACCAGGCTGTACTGGGAGAGGTCCTTTCCCGAGGGAACACGGAGGGAAAGGTACAGTTTCATGACGGCTTCCATCGAATAATCGGGCTCGTCCACATGCCCCCATGCGGGGGAAGGGTGTATGAGCTGGTCAAGATATCTTCTGAAATAAGTGTAGGCCCGCAGATGCAGATAGCCGAAGTTTCGCAGATTGGCCTGATAGCAGGCCCGGAGTTCTTCCAGCGTATGAACCCGCAGAAATTCGTTCTGCATATCTCTTGTGAGATGGGAGGGAGGATTTTCCGGAGGAACATCCGGTCTTGGAACAGGCGGCAGTGTCTGAAAAAAATCTCTGGCCTCCGCGTAACCTCTGTCCGTGCGCAAAAACCATGCGTAGACGACGTCCCGTCCGTTGCGGTAGTGAATGCCGTAATCAGTGCACAGCCCGAGAAGCAAATTTGCCTGGGCTTCCGAGAGGTCCAGCGCGAAAGCGATGCGGAATATGTCCTCACGCTTTGTGGGATGACTCTGGCCGGAGAGCCAGTTTCGTATTTTGCGGCTGACGGAATTCGGATTTGCCTCCGGGGAGTCCATCTGAAAGGCCGTCGTCAGTCGGGACTGCAGGTCGGGATGGGGATACATGCTCTGTAATACGCTCTCAAAGCTGCGCAGTGTGATGCGCTCCTCCCGGAGATATTCCGCCGCCATGGCGGGCGTCATACGGCCGGAGAGCAAAAGATCGTATTCTTCTGCGGACAATCGGGTCAGTTCTATATTCATATCATTTTTTTCCTGAAAAATTTGTAGTATAAGTCCTGCTTATTGTAACATATTTTAAATGTGCGTTCAATGAATTTCAGCCGGTGCAGTGCGGCACTGTCGCGCGCTGTGGGGCGGACCGCAACAGTAAAGCCTCCGGCTGAACTGATATGACGGATGTCTGCCGTTTCGGATATTTCTTGAAAGAGACATGCTTTTCTGGTAAGATGAAAAAATAGAGAGACAAGCGAAGGACAGGGAAATTTGAGAGAAGATATCAGTATTATTTATGAGGACAAAGACATTCTTGTGTGCAGAAAACCTGCGGGGCTGCCCACGCAGACATCGAAGGTCGCCGCGCCGGATCTTGTCAGCGAGCTGAAAAATTATCTGGCGGAAAAAGGTGAGCCTTATCTGGCGGTGGTGCACAGGCTGGATCAGCCCGTGGAGGGTCTCCTTGTGTTTGCCAAAAATAAGGAGGCGGCGAAAAAGTTAAGTGAGCAGCTTAAGCAGAATGAATTTAATAAAGTATACTGTGCGGTAGCCTTCAATCAGCCCCGGGTGCAGGAGGGGATGCTGGAGGATTACATGATAAAGGACGGCTCCCGGGCAAAGATTGTCACGGCGGATACGCCGGGTGCGAAGAAAGCCGTACTGCACTATAAACTGATCGCAATCGAGAAAGGGCGTGCGCTCTATGAGGTGCGTCTGGAGACAGGGCGGTTTCATCAGATCCGGGCACAGATGGCCCATGCCGGGATGCCGCTTCTGGGCGACAAAAAATATGCGGACGCGGCGATCCAGATCTATTCCGAGATGCACGGTATTAAAAACGTGGCGCTGTGCGCGTACAAATTAAAGCTGGTCCATCCGGGAAGCGGGGAGGAGATGCTTTTTGTGAGTAAACCCTCGGGGGAGGTTTTCCGGGCGTTTCAAAAAGGCAGAGACGAATGAGGACAGAGGAGGCAGAAATCAGAAAGCGGTGGAGCGCGGGGAATATTTTGGAGAGGATGTGCCATGTGGGAGTTTACATATTCCTGTTCTTTCTTGTTGCCGTCTACTCCTTTTATGCGCCGGAGGGCTATATCCAGATCGCCACAAATAAATACCTGTTTTTTCGAGGAATGTGCCTGCTCACGGCGGAGGTCATGATACCGCTTATTGTGCTGCGCTGTATGATGTTGCCTTTCGAAAAAAATCCTCAAAAAAGGGGACCGCACATTTCCCTGACGGATCTTTTTGTGCTTCTTTTTCTCCTTGTCAATATCCTCTCTTTTTTCTTCACGGAGTACAGGGAGGAGGCGCTCTGGGGCACAAGCGGCTGGTATATGGGGTTTGCCATGCATCTGTTTTTTATCGGAATCTATTTTCTGGTGTCCCGGTTTTACGACGGAAAAATAGATGTGCTGCCCGCTTTTATGGGGGTCGTATCTGTAATATTTTTGTGGGGGCTGCTCAACCGGTTTTCTGTCTACCCCATCGATATGCACTATGACAGCAACTCCTTTATTTCCAGTATGGGGAATATCAACTGGTTCTGTGGTTTCTGGTCCGTATTTTTCGTGATAGGCGTGGTGCTGTATATTGTCACGGAGAGACGGGGCCTGCGAATTTTTTCCGGTGTTTACAGTGTGCTGGCGCTGGGACTGGGGGCAGTGGAGGGGAGTGACAGCGCCTTTGTCTCCATGGGTGTGGTCTTTTTCTTCCTGCTTCTGGTGTCCTTCCAGAAGACAGCATATATGAAGCGATGGCTGGAGGAGGGAATATTTTACTGCGCCGCCTGTCAGGTCATGCGGGTTATTGTACTGTTTTTGCCGGAAAGTCTGAACATGGAAGAGCCTTCTGCAGAATGGATGCTGGGCAATCTGACGCTCATAGTTCTTGTTCTGCTTGTTGTGCTGAGGATTTTGCTGGGGAGAGAAGATAAAAAATATAAAAAATATACTATAGAAAGAGGCATAAGGAACGAAGACGCCGGGGCGGAACTGATCTGGAAATGGAAATGGTTAAAATATCTGATCATCGGCCTCCCGGCGGCGGTGGCGGTGGTTT
>DPJQ01000184.1:0-8244 GCA_003542935.1 Lachnospiraceae bacterium
GTGTCCGTCACGCTGCCGGGCGCAACGCCCAGAAAGAGGCGGCCCGTTCCCGCGCTATAGCCCGGCGTACCGTCCCCGATCGTCTCCGCGCCTCCCCCGGAGGCCGGTGTGTACTGCCAGCACTCAAATTCATATCCTGCTTTTGTCGGGGCTGCCTCTGCCCCTGCAGACATGCCGGGTAAGTAGATCCCGTCCTGCGCCACTGCCCCCACCGCTTTGGGAGCAATATAGCTGCCGCCGTCCGTATTAAATACCACCTGATACGAGGAATCCTCGTCATAAGCATCATAATATATCGTCACACAGGTTTTAGGTTCCGCACTGTTTTCTGCTTTCTCGATCTGCTGCTGGGAAAAGCTCCGTGCGATATAGCGAATCCCGTTCTCCACCACCGGACCGGCCTCGCCCGCCTTGACATCCGTCAATGCGCCCTCGTGCCCCTTACGGATCGTATCCTGTTTGTCCCTGGCACTGAAGCGGTAGGTGTCATTCCCAATCACTCTGTGCTGAATCTTATAGCAGCTCGGAGCCCAGCGATAGTAGTAGACATCCAGAGTCAGCAGATCCGCCTCATTGGAATTAAACGCCGCCCGGGGAATGGAAGCTCTTACCTCCCCCGATACCGGTTCGTATGTATATACAATCCTGACCGGAGCACCGTTGGCCGTGCCTTCCTTGACCACCGTGCGGGCTTCTTCCAATGCCTGGTCTCTTTCCGCCGACGATATATCTCCGGCATCCAGCTTTGCCTGCAGCTCATCCAGCGGCTTTGGATTCAGCACCAGCCACAAATCCGCCAGCTGCGGATTATCGGTCACATTCGGCGCCTTCTGGTGCAGATTATAATTATCTCCCTCCGGCGTCAGAACCACCTGATCATAATTATAGGCGGGCACACCGCTCATCCCGGTGGATGAATGGAATTTGTACCGCAGTTTCACCTCAATCGTGTTGACCGTAGTCACAGGACGGAATTCCACCCCTGTAAGAGGACCTGTGTAAATACTGCGGGTCATGATATCCGGCAGGGTATAAACCGCCTCATAACCGTCAGCCACACGGTAATTAATCTCCGCATAGCAAACCTTATTATCAAAATCGGCTTTCGTAACCGTCAGCTCTTTCGTGTCAACCGCCATCCCGGTCCGTGTATAGGCATTCCGAAGCACATTATAGCCGCCGGACAGATCTTCCTCCGTCAGGCCGCCGCTCACTTCCACATCCTCATCCGCAAACAGATACCCGTCCACTGCCAGCACATGGGTTATGTACAGTTTGTATTCCCCGGTGACAGCCTCTGCTGCCCCTGAGCCGGCGATATTTCCTGAGTTGCCGGTATTTCCGCCCACGATGACCGTACCGGCCCCGATCTTATCGGGACTGCTCGCAGCCGACGAACCGCCGTTCTGTGTCTGGCCGCTGTCCGCCGCATTCCCGGTATCTTCCGGCGTGCTTTTTGCGGCGTCGCTGTCCTCCGGCAGATCACTCTTTTCTCCGCCGTCCTTTGCAGCGCCATTTTCGCTTCCCCCATTCTCCGATGAACCGCTGAACTGGCCGGAGCCTCCCGCAATTGCGCCGCTGCCCACTGCCCCGGTAATATCCATCGCCGCATAGACGGTGCTGACAAGGTTAGAGCAGACCAGGCACAGGCATAACAACAGCGCCGTCATGCGCTGCCTCTGCCCGTTTCTCTTCCGGCCGGTGTGTTTCTTTTGAAGTGAGAGTAAATGCTTCATGCTGACATTCATCTTCCTTTCATACCATTTTGCCGCTGCCGCTTTATCCGGCAGCCTTCTTACCTGTATGTTAAGCCGTTTTTCCCGGCATTATCACAATTACCACAACTATCCGGGCGACTGTCCGCCGCCTTTTTGGCACAATTATTACGCCCGCATATGTCTCACTTTTGAAGACTCTGCGGACACGATACCATGCTGACGTAATCATACCACAAAACCGTGCCAAATAACAATACGCGTTCACGAAAATTTTTATAAATATTACTGCCACTAAAGGCAAATATACCCATCAGCCTGCGCCGATGGGTATAAAACATAAAAAGTATCTATAATCATGTAAAGTAATGTCTTCCGCCGGAAACGTTTTTCGATGTCAGGCGCCGACTTTCTTCAAGGTATCATCCACAAATTTCTTTGCCCGCGGGATATCCTCCTCCTCAATGTGCTCGATGATGATCGGGATATTGGGATGATTCTTCTTTAACAGCGTCAGGTACAGTTCGTAATTCAGCACGCCCAGGCCGGCACCGGGAAGTTCCACCGCGCCCGCCCCCCGGAAGCTGTTGTGCTCCGCGGAGCCGCCGCCGAATTTTGTGCCCGTATCCACGGCCCGCTTGCAGTCCTTGGCATGAGCTACCTTCACCTTGTCGTCCAGCACATGGAAGATGTCGTAGAGGGTCGGATCCACGTCGTCGATGTTGGAATCATCATAGTAGTTCGTGGGATCGAGCATCAGGCCGAGGCCGGGATGGTTGATCTCGTGGAGCAGACGGGCGGTACGCTGCACAGAACCCACAATATTGTTGACATAATTCTCTATCAAAAATACCGCGTCGTGGTCATAGGCGAATTTTGCCAGATCCTCGGCCACAGCCTTGAATTCCTGATAGGCCTCCTCGGTAGCATTCTTCGGATCATAGAGCCAGTCGTCGTCGTGATAGGTACCCGTCTCACTGACCACATAGGGAGTCCCGAAGTCTCTGGCATGGGCCAGAATTTCCTTCACCCAGTTGATGTTGGCCTCCCGGACGGCCGGATCCTTGTGCACCAGATTGGTGTAAGCGGAGATGGCCACGATGGGCAGGTTGGCTTCGCGGAATGCGTCCCGCACCTGATGGGCTTTCTCCTTCGTGATATGGCCCCGGGACAGGTCGATATCTTTAAACTCCAGGTCGAGCTGCACGCAGCTCATCCCGTCTTTTTTCGCCCGCTCAATGGTCTCCGCCAGTGTGTACGGATAGTAACCTGTGAAAATACCTACTGAAATCATAATCGTTTCCTCCTGATTGTTTGATTTTTATTATTGTTGCATGGCTGCTACAATCTTCCCGTCTCATTCCCTGACTGTTTTTTCGTTTCAGGTCTGCAGCACCGATATGTTTTGGCATTCCGACATCTTTTGCAGATGCCCTTCCTTCTATTTTAATATCTCACTCAGATATACCGTCTTTTCCTCGGCGATGGATTTATAGCACGCCTCCACGCAGGCAAGGGTGCGGATATTATCCCGGGCGCTGATCTTTGGCTCTGTGCCGCTCTCCACGGCCCGCAGCAAACTGGCCATGGTGCCCACGAAAGCATCCGGGAACCACATAGTCTCCCATTTCGGCTCGATCCACTGGTTGGGATAGGCTTTGCAGGCCAGACGAAGGGTGCTGCCGCAGAATTCCGGTTCCCTCTTGTGCCAGCCGATATCTCCCTCGGCAAAACCGTCCGTGCCCTCCACACGCCAATTGATGTAATTATGTTTCTCGCAGGGCTCCTCGGGCCATGCCCACACATCGTCCAGGGATGTGGCCATCAGGCCATCCTTGTACTGGAAGGTGTACTGCACGATCCCGTCCGTATGCTCGAACTTCGTCCTCGGATCTGTCCGGCATACTGCCGTGATCTTCTCCGGATCTCCGAACAGATAACGGAAAGCATCAATATGGTGTACCGCCATAGCGTAAATCTCCAGCTTCTTGTAATCTTTCAGGAAGGTCTGCCAGTCCGGGATGGCCCGCATGTCGATGGAGGCGATGACCGGCTGGCCGATCAGCCCTTTCTCCAGGATCTTTTTCAGCGCCCGCATGGACTGGTCGTAGCGCATATTGGAGTTTACGGCGATGGGTATGCCGGCTTCTTCACCCAGCCGGGCGATCTCCTCGGCATCCGCCGTGGACATGGCGATGGGCTTCTGGCACAAAATTCCTCTTATATGTTTTTTCCCGCAGGCATAGCGCACGATCTCCGGCTGCACATGGGGCGGCACCGCGATATCCAGGATCTCCACCTGGGGATCGTCGATCAGTTCCTGCCAGGTATCATATACGTTCGGAATTTGAAAAGCCTCCGCCGCCTCCTTCGCCCGGACACCGGATTTGGATGTGATCGCATAGGGGGTAAAGCCCGCTTTCTGATAGGCCACCAGATGGCACCCCTGTACAATGAAACCGGCTCCGATGATACCGATCCGGTAATCTTTCCTCTCCGGCATCCTGGGTATGGTTGCCAACTCCAGTTCTTTTTTGATATCGTTCATGGCATCTCCTTTTTCTATCTGGTTTTGCAGCGTCCCATGTAGGGAAATCTGCCCGGTTATCCTCTGTTATAAGTACGCACCGCCCTGGCCAGCGCGTCCACATTGGCCGCGGATACGCCGGGCACAATGTTGTGGATCGTATTGAACACGTAGCCGCCGCCTTTGCCGAAGATCCGGCAGCACTCCAGGGCCTGCTCATACACCTGCTCCGGCGTTCCCTCGGGGAGCATGTGCTGGGTGTCTATACCGCCTCCCCAGAACACCACCCGGCCGCCGTATTTCTCCTTGAGCAGATTCCTGTCCATATGGTTGGCCGTCCACTGCACCGGATTGATGCAGTCCAGCCCCGCGTCGGCCATGCCTCCGATAAAGGGCTCGATGCTGCCGCAGGTATGTTTAAACGTGGCCCATTTCGTATGGGTGTGAATCCAGTCGTCCACCTTTTTGTAGTAAGGCGCATAGACATCATTAAAGGTAGCCACACTGTAAAACGGCGCCCGCTGACTGCCGAAATCTGTCCCGCAGATGTAGGTCACGTCCAGAAAATCCCCCAGCACCCCGTACATCTTCTCCAGGTTTTTCAGCCCCACTTCCACTTCATGGCTGAATATCTCATGAAGAATATCCTGGTCGGAAACCGTGGCCATGTACCAGTCCGTAAGCCGCCGAATCCCTTTGGGGGCGCGGAGCATGGGACCGGGCACCAGAGCCGGGTCACCGAAAGCCGTACCGCCCAGATTGCCCATGACCACATCGCCGGTCTCGCCGATGGCCTCTTTTTGTTTTTTCAGCCAGGCAAGATCCCGCTCGCCCACGGGCTGGAACTCCTCAAAATTGTCTCTGACGTCGTAGGTGTCCTCGTCGTACTCCGGAGCCCTGTCGATGTTGTCGAAGAATTTCCCCGTCTTCGGCATACACCCGGCGGGTTCACTGTTCCGGTCGCCGCAGGCATAGATCAGCGTATCACCCTTTTCATTGGTGGTCACTTCAAATTCTTCCGGCACCAGCACATCCTGTCCCCAGGGTGTCCGCCACTCCTTCCATTTGTCCTCCACCCGGAAGCCGAACATGCATCCCGCCGACCATAAAGGCGTGGTCTGTACACCCAGGCATTCCTTGAGATCCTCCTCCACCACGCCCAGCATCTGCACCGGCTCCAGTATCTTGATGGGATGTTTTTCCAGACCGTAGTAATCCCTCAATTCCTCCATCACGATACAGTGCATGCCCGTGGTGGGCATTCCGCCGATGTCAAACAGCAGCGGGCCCTCCTCATGGTTCAAGGCAAGCTTTAATTTTTCTTTTCCTGTCATATTCTTTTCCCCTGTCCGCTTATTTTTGTTGCGCCATTTCCTCCATATATTTTCATGAATCGTTTCATGATAAAAGAATACCACAGAAGCAGGAAAAGCGCTACCCGTAAATCTGCCCAAAAATCCGGGCTTCTTTTTTGCAGATTGCCAAGCAGATAAAAAAGGGAAAGCCCCGGCGGGCATTTCCCCCTCTTCTACCTGTTAAACAAAAACGATACCCCCGTCACGCTCTTTTTACACCTTGAAGCGGTACCCGACGCCCCAGATCGTCTCAATATACTGGGGCTTGGCCGTATTGAACTCGATCTTCTCCCTGATCTTTTTGATGTGCACGGTGACGGTGGCGATATCGCCGATGGATTCCATATCCCAGATCTTGTTGAACAGCTCATCCTTGGTAAACACCCGGTTCGGGTTCTGTGCCAGGAATGTCAGAAGATCAAACTCTTTGGTGGTGAAATTCTTCTCCTCGCCGTTCACCCAGACGCGGCGGGCCGTCTTGTCGATCTTGATGCCGCGGATCTCCACAATATCGTTCTCAGGCAGACCGCTGCCGATCAGCCGCTCGTAGCGGGCCAGATGGGCCTTCACCCGGGCCACCAGCTCGCTGGGGGAAAAGGGCTTGGTGATGTAATCGTCCGCCCCCAGGCCCAGGCCGCGGATCTTGTCTATATCGTCTTTTTTCGCGGAAACCAGGATCACCGGCGTATTCTTCTCCTGCCGGATCTGCTTGCAGATCTCAAAACCGTCCATCCCCGGCAGCATCAGATCCAGGATGAACAGATTGAAATCACCCTCCAGGGCCTTCTTCAGCCCCTCGTCCCCGCGGTTTTCGATTTCCACGGAAAATCCGCTCAGCTCCAGATAGTCTTTCTCCAGCTCTGCAATAGCTTCCTCGTCTTCAATGATCAATATTTTATTCATAATCAAACCTCCCTGTAACCCGTTCTTAATTTCCCTGAATGGCTGCCGTCTCCTGATATTTGCGCAGTACGAAGTAAACCGTCGTACCCTCGCCCTCCACACTGGTGGCCCATACCTTGCCGCCGTGATCCTCCATGATCTTTCTCACGATGGACAGCCCGATACCGCTGCCCCCTTTGGAAGAATTGCGCGAGGCATCCGTGCGGTAGAACCGCTCAAAAATGCTGGGCACTTCCCGGGCCTCTATGCCCCTGCCGTTATCCTCCATCTCGATCTGGATGAAATCCCCCACATCCCGCAGGCGGATCTGAATCTTTTGCTTTTCCTTGTCCATATATTTGATGGAATTGCTGATCACGTTATTGATGACCCTCTTTAACTGCTCCGCGTCGGCAATCACAATCACATCCGGCGCCACCTGGCAGCTGTACTCCAGCTCAATCCCCTCATTCTCCAGCTCCATGCCCAGCTCCTCCGCGCAGTCGTCAAAATACCCGGCGATGGGGATCTTGCTGAACGTATAGGGGATCCGGTTTGTATCGATTTTGGAGTAAAAGGTAAGCTCGTTGATCAGCCGATCCATCTCGTTTGCTTTCATATAAATGGTGCGGATGTAACGGTCCATCTTTTCCGGCGTATCGGCCACACCGTCCATGATCCCCTCCACATAACCCTTCACCGCCGTGATCGGCGTCTTTAAGTCATGGGAAATATTGCTGATCAGGGCCTTGCTCTCCTTGTCAAAGGCCATTTTTTCCTCGGTGGTAGCTTTCAGCCGGCGGCGCATATCCTCAAAATCCTCACACAGATCGTTGATCTCCGCCACCGCACAGCCCTCCACGGTAAAATCCAGATTGCCCGCTTTGATATTGTTGGTGGCCGTCTTTAACTGGTTCAGCGGGGCACTGATACTGGTATAGAGCCACACACTCATCAGCAGGCTGGTCAGCGCCAGCACACAAACCGCGAGGATGACCAGATTCACCATCAGCTCCTGGATCTGGGGCACCAGCGCCGACGAGCTGGTCAGCACATACAGACTGGCCTTGCGGCCTCCCTCCGCCTCAAAATCGAGCTGTTTTATCAGGGCCTGCACCTGGCCGCCCAGGTAGACCCTGTTCTCCCGGGCATCCTGATAGCCCCTGTAATCGGGAAGCATCCCGTAGATCGTATCCTCCACATCCCGCAGCGTCCCGCCGACCCCGGAATACATAATCTCTCCGTCCACCCGCAGGATCAGACAGGAATGACGGCTCTCCATCTCCGCATTGATCTTTTTGAGATATTCCGGATCCAGCAGAAGGGAAGAGTCTTTGCCGATCTGTTCCTCCAGCGCGGATACATAGCTCTCCGTCAGATTACTGATCAGGGCGGCATTGTCCGACAGGGAATCATAAGTCACTTTTATTCCGTAGTTTTTTTCCATCATATGAAGACGGTGGTTCATAAAGCCGAAAAAGGCGCCCGCAATCAAGAGTACCGGGAGCAAAATCATGATCACAAAGGCCAAAACCAGTCTTGTCTTTAATTTTTTCATGTACCTTCCCCCATTCCTGTCTCCCCATTATAGCATACGCATCCGAAAGGTAGCCTTCCTTTTTCTAAATCTTTTGTAAAAATCCTGTAAACATTTCCCCCCTCTATTGACACATGCAAAGAACCGCAGTATATTGATTCTGTCAAAAATAATGCAGCTGCCCCTCGGGCAGTTACGAAATAAGTTCTCTTATTCAGAGTGGTGGAG
>DPJQ01000184.1:8573-8868 GCA_003542935.1 Lachnospiraceae bacterium
TCTGTGAAACCACGGCAACCCCTGGCGACAGGAAGGTGCCCGCCTGAGCGATGTGATCGAACAATAAGGGGATTTAACATTCCGATACGATGTTGGGTCCGCTTATGAGTGGACTTATTTTTTTGCATACTTTGTGAAATGCCGAAAGGCGGCACAAGATACCCGAAGGATATATATCGAAAGGAGAACCATTATGGAGAAACGATTGTTCACTTCTGAATCTGTGACAGAGGGCCATCCCGACAAAATGTGCGACCAGATCTCGGACGCCATCCTGGATGCCCTGATGGAGCAG
>DPJQ01000077.1:0-7240 GCA_003542935.1 Lachnospiraceae bacterium
GATTCTGTTAAGTAAATGACATTGAGAGTGAACAGTAACACAAAAACGATTTTAGTCAGAAACTGCGATATTATTTACTTGCAAATGATCGTCACTATATTATAATGTTAGGGAGCCGGAACTATTCAGCACAGGTCGAAGCATTTACTGCTGAGACCGTAAAAGCATGATTCAGGAGTGCAAAATTCCATCGTCGCAGACGATTTTAAATGAATTTTGCATAGTAACTGTGAAGGCACTGAACAGTTACAGAGAGCCGTGAAATCCGGTATCAGACAAAAGGATAAAGTGGTGATCATTTTGCATTATCAGGAAATTGTAAACTATATAGAAGAAATACCCAAATTTTCGACAAAGCACCCGCTGGAGCACACGAAAGAGCTGCTGGCCCGCCTGGGAAATCCCCAGAATGAGTTCAAGGTGATCCATGTGGCGGGGACCAACGGCAAGGGCAGCACCTGCGCTTACCTGGCTTCCATGTTCCACGCGGGGGGGCTGCGCTGCGGCCTGTTCATCTCGCCCCATCTGGTGACGATCCGGGAGCGTTTTCAGATCGACGGCCGGATGATCAGCGAGGAGGATTTCATGGAAGTGTTCGATCGTGTCAAAGACCAGATTGACCGCTTTGTGGCGGAGGGGGAGGGCCATCCCAGCTATTTTGAGACCCTTTTTGTGATGGGGATGCTGTATTTCCGAAAAAAACAGGTGGAGTATGTGATCCTGGAGACGGGGCTTGGCGGACGGTTGGACGCTACCAACACGGTGGAACGGCCCCTGGCCGATATCATTACCTCCATCAGTCTGGACCATACGGAATGGCTGGGCGATACGGTGACGGCCATAGCCGGGGAGAAGGCCGGCATCATCAAACCCGGTGTACCGGTGATCTTTGACGGCCATGTGCCGGAGGCTTCCGCCGTGATCCGCGGGAGGGCCGGGGAGACCGTTTCGCCGGCCTATGAGCTTATGGAGAGCATGTATGAGATCACAGACGCCGACAGGGAGGGGATCACGTTCTGTTTCCATAATCCTTACGGCGGGGACATTGAGCTTCATATTCCCTACATAGCGCCCTATCAGATGATGAACGCTTCATTGGCTTTCCTGACCATGTTGGTGCTGCAGAAGGAGCATGGCATTCCCCTGGAGAGGCTGAGGGAAGGGATCGCCCATACCCGCTGGCCGGGGCGGATGGAGACCGTGCTGCCGGGGGTGGTCATAGACGGCGCCCACAATGCGGACGGCGTGGCCCGTTTCGTGGAGACGGCCCAGAGGTTTGCCGGGGAATGCGATATCACGCTGTTGTTCTCGGCGGTGTCCGACAAGGAGTATGACAAGATGATCGGAGAGATCTGTGAGGCTGTCCATCCGGCCCGTGTGGTAACGACCCAGGTGGGCGGCGGCCGGGAAGTTCCCGCCGGACGGCTGGCAGAATCCTTTCGGCGGTTTGGCTGTGCGGCTGTGGAGAGCGAGCCGGATGCGGTTCGCGCCTTTCGCCTGGCACTGAAAGAAAAGGGAGACGGCATGTTGTTCTGCGTAGGCTCCCTGTATCTGGTGGGGGAGATCAAAGCATATCTGGAGAGGAGTACAGATGATTAATTACGAGGAAGAACTGAAAAAATTTAAACCTTGCCTTGAGGTAAACGAGGTGGAAGAGACCATCCACAACCAGGAGCTCACGGATATCATGGATATTGTCAAGGAAATGATGGACAGCCGTTCCGCCGGTTTCCGGCAGTAAGGGGTAGAAGAATGAGATGTATAAGATGTCAGACCGAGTTGACGGAATCCCCTTTTTGCCCGGGTTGCGGATGCGATGTGACGATACAGAAGAGATCCTGGCTGGTATCTGATATGTATTATAACCACGGGCTGGAAAAGGCGGAGATCCGCGATCTGTCCGGGGCGGTGGATCTGTTGGTTCGGAGCCTGAAATTCAATAAAAGAAACATTCAGGCGAGAAATTTACTCGGGCTGGTCTATTTCGAGATGGGAGAAGCTGTGGCGGCCATGAGCGAGTGGATCATCAGTGCGAATCTGCAGACCAGCGGCAACATTGCTTCCGAGTATATCGAACGGCTCAAGGCCAACGCCAACAAGCTGGATACGATCAATTTGTCTATAAAGAGCTATAATGAAGCGCTGTCTACCTGCCGGAACGGCCACACGGACACGGCAGCCATTCAGTTGAAAAAGGTATTGTCCCAGAATCCCAAGCTGATCAAGGGTTACCATCTGCTGGCGCTGATCTATATGAAGGACGGGGAATACAAAAAGGCGAGAAAAATCCTCAAGAAAGCCTCAAGGATCGACAAGACCAATTCAACGACCCTCCGCTTCATGAAAGAGATAGACGAGCAGACGGGAAGTTCCGGCAGACGGGAATTTGCGTGGCCCTCTTTCGGCAGAAAACCCAGTGCCCAGGAGGTGCAGGAAAACACGCCGGAGATATTTCTGTCGGATAACGATGTGGTTATCCAGCCGCCTGCTTTTCGGGAGAGCTCCGTGCTGGCCACTTTGATCAACCTGTGTTTTGGCTTGGCTGTGGGGGCGGCGGTGGTCTGGTTCCTGGTGGTTCCGGCCAGCACCCAGAACATTAACCAGGATGCCAACGAGAAGGTGGTGGAATACAGCAATACCATGGCTAGCCAGTCTTCGGAGATCACCAAGCTGAAATCACAGATTTCCGAATCTCAGGAGACGGTGGCCTCGGCCACGGCCCAGATCGAGGCAGCCACGGCCCAGGTGACAAGTTATGAAAATCTGCTGAAAGCCTATAATGCCTATCAGGAGGAAAACTACGATAGCGTGGCAAACGTGTTCAGCAATATTGATTCCAGCGTGTTGTCTGTGGACGGGCGGATGCTCTATGATACAATCTATGAGAAAGTCAGCAGTTATATGTTTGACAATTATAAAGAAGAGGGCATTGCGGCCTATATGAACCAGAACTATCAGGGAGCGGTAGAGAATCTGGTCAAAGCCATGGAGATTGAGGACGGAGATTATCATGTGATGGATTATCTGGCCAACGCTTATCGCTATCTGGGCATGCCGGATGAGGCCAGGGCTATGTATCAGAAAATAGTGGAGACCTTCCCCAATACCCGCCGTTCTGAAAATGCCCAGTCCTATATCGATGCCATTGACCAGGGAACGGATATCTCTGTAGAGATGAAAAACTCAGGCCAGACGGCGGATATCGGTTCTCAGGGTAATGGAAGCACTCCCGGAGACGGAGGTGACGGGGATGCCGGAGACGGAGGTGACGGGGATGCCGGAGACGGCGGTGGCGGAAATGCCGGAAACGGCGGTGGCGGGGATGCCGGAAACGGCGGTGGCGGAAATGCCGGAAACGGTGGTGGCGGAAATGCCGGAAACGGCGATACCGGAGAAGGAAACGGAGGCGGGACTCCCGGAGGCGGGGATGATACCGGAGCCGGAGGTGATGACGGTACCGGGGGCGGAAACGGCGATGACATTACACCCAATGAATAGCGGCAGTGGCTGCGTATGAAAAGTACAGAGGATGTGGCTGTGAAGATTTTTGCAGTTGCATCCTTTTTCTGTGTATCAAGGTACAGGATAGATGGAAGCTGCGGGAGTTTTGACAAAGTAGTCAGGGAGGAAAATATGAATAGTATATTTCAGATCAGGGATAACTGCATGACCATACGGGTGCCGGAGGAACTGGATCATCACAACGCTCTGCCCATACAGCAGGAGGCGGATGAGGTGATGATGAACCGGAATATACAGACGATAGTATTTGATTTTAGGGATACATCTTTTATGGATAGTTCCGGCATAGGCGTACTGATGGGGCGGTATCGTGCCATACAGCGAAAGGGAGGGCAGATGCAGGCGGAAAATGTGAGTGAACGGATTGAGAAGATCCTCCGGATGTCGGGAATCAGCAAGCTGATACCGGTAAACAGGAAGAGAGAATGGCTGTGAGGGAGATGGTGGCGGCCCGGCCGAAAATGCCGCAAAACAGGGGGCAAAGAAAGGGGATTATTATGGAAAACACCAATGAAATGTCTTTGGAATTTGACAGCAGATCTTTAAATGAAGGATTTGCGAGGGTAGCGGTGGCGGCTTTTGCTACGCAGCTGAACCCGACCCTTGAGGAGGTGGCGGATCTGAAGACCGCCGTGTCCGAGGCAGTGACCAATGCGATCATCCACGCTTACGGAAAAAAAGTGGAGAAAATCCGGATCAACTGCTGTGTGAGGGAACGGGAAATGGAAGTGGAGGTCGTGGATCACGGCGTGGGTATCCGGGATGTGCCAAAAGCAATGGAGCCGATGTACACGACGAAGCCGGAGCTGGACAGGTCGGGGATGGGATTTGCCTTTATGGAAGCGTTTATGGATGAACTGCAGGTGAGATCCGAACCGGGTGTGGGAACCACCGTGTGGATGAAGAAAAAATTTGGCGGCCGTTCCGGGCAAAGAGATTTGTCCGGGGATGCCTGATATCGGCATACCGGCCTGGGAGGTGGCATGGAACGTACCCTTGCATTGATTGAACGGTCTCACCGGGGTGATAAAGGGGCGAGAAATACACTGGCAGAGGAAAATATGGGACTGGTCTGGAGCATTGTCCGGCGTTTCCTGAACAGGGGCGTGGAGAAGGAAGATCTGTTTCAGATCGGAAGTATCGGATTACTGAAAGCTATAGATAAATTTGACACCGGCTACGATGTGTGCTTTTCAACCTACGCAGTGCCCATGATCGCCGGGGAGATCAAACGTTTTCTGCGGGACGACGGCATGATCCGGGTGAGCAGGTCGTTAAAAGAGCTGTCTGTCAAAGCCTGGCAGAGCCGGGAGGAGCTGGAGAGGCAGCTGGGCCGGGAACCCACGGTGACGGAGATTGCCGGGGAACTGGGGATTGAGGTGGAGGAGCTCTCGATGGCCATGGAGGCGGGGGCAGATGTGGAGTCGCTGCAGCAGGTCATCTACCAGGGGGACGGTACAGAGATTACCCTGATGGACAAGCTGGAAAATAACGATGAGCCCACAGGGCGCGTGTTGGACCGCATGCTCCTGGAGGGCCTTTTAAAACGGCTGGACGCTCAGGAAAAACAGCTGATCCTGATGCGGTATTATCAGGAAAAGACTCAATCGGCCATTGCCGAGAAGCTGGGGATCTCCCAGGTGCAGGTTTCGCGGATGGAGAAAAGGATTCTGAAAAAGCTGCGGGAGTTTACTTAAAAATGTATTTTTTGAAAAAAAATGTATAGACTAGTTTGTATAGATCATAGAAAAACACAAAAGGGAGGATGCGGGTGTGCATAGAAGGACGAAGCGGACAAACTGGTATCTGTGGTTTCTGGTCGCGGCGGGAGTGGCCGGCCTGGTGGCGCTGTGGCTGATGATGGGCAGGGATCTGCAGGGAAATATGGCTCAGGGGGCTTTGGTATTCCGCCGGTAGACGGACAGGCGGGAAAACTCTACGTGCAGATAGGGCGCCACAACATGGTCGGGCCGGGGAAAGTTCTTCTCGGTGATGTGGCGGAGCTGTATTGTGTGAGCCGCCGTCTGATGGAAAAGTGCATGGAGATTCCCCTGTTGGAGGTCAAGGAGGGGAAGTACGGCCGGTATCTGGTGTCCGTGCGGGATGTAATCAAGGCCATCGGGAGCCGGTTTCCCGGGGTGGAGGTAGTTCCCCTCGGGGATCCGGAGATGGTTCTGGAGTATGCGAAGCGGTCAAAAAGCCATGTCTGGCTGAAATATATAAAGACCGCGGTGGTGAGCCTGATCGTATTTGTGGGATCGGCCTTTACAATCATGACATTTCTGGCGGAGGCCAATGTGCCCGGTCTGCTGGCCCGGGTGCGGGAGTGTTTTGAAGTGAAGGAAATCGTGGGCCAGACTGGTATGGAGATCTGCTTTTCTCTGGGAGTTGGTTTTGGTATGATCTTCTATTTTAACCATTTTGGCCGCTGGCGTCTGCAGCAGGAGCCCACACCGATGGAGATGGAACTGCATCAGTATATGGAGGATGTGGAGGAAACGGTACTGGAGCTGGAAGATGGTATGCAGGAGGGCGGTGATTGACGGTGGAAATAGTATCTGCCGCAGCGGCGGTTTGCGTTGCCTTTTTTTCCGGCCTGGCGGTGGCCTGCAGTACGGCGGCTTTTATCCTGGCCCTGGGAATTGTCCCCCGGGTGGCGGCTATCAGCGGCACCACCCGGCTGATTCTCTGGTACGAGGACTGCTTGATGGCCGGGATTTTCATCGGCATTCTGCTGGAGCTGGATTTTATCCGCCTGGCCCTGGGAATGGCGGTACTCTGGGCGGTGGGGATCCTGGGCGGGATGTTTCTCGGCTGCTGGACGGCGGCTCTGGGAGAGATCGTCAATATTTATGCGGTGCTGCAGCGCCGGGCGAAGATTGAGAAAGGATTTGCGCTGGTGGTCCTGGCGTTGGCCCTGGGAAAGGCGGCGGGAGCGCTGCTCTACTTTTTTTGGATAGGAGGCAATGTATGGTAACGGAGGAAGAAAAGAAAGAGTATCAGGAGTATGTGGAGGAGATTACACCCACCCACAGTCTGCCTAAAAATATGTGCAAGGCGTTTCTGGTAGGCGGTATAATCTGCGTGGTGGGACAGGCTTTCCTTGACTGGGGGGCGGCCCTGGGGCTGGACGAAAAGACGGCGGGGAGTTTTTGCTCGATCCTGCTGGTGCTGATCAGCGTGGTGCTGACAGGCTTAAATATCTGGCCCTATATCGGCAAGTTCGGTGGGGCCGGGGCCCTGGTGCCGATCACGGGTTTTGCCAACAGCGTGGCGGCCCCGGCCATTGAATATCAGAAGGAAGGCCAGGTCTTCGGGATCGGAGCGAAGATCTTTACGATTGCGGGGCCGGTAATTCTGTACGGTGTTCTAAGCAGCTGGGCACTGGGGTTGATTTACTGGATTGGGAAGTGCTTTGGAGTATTTTGAGGGTAACAAGGAAAAGGTATAGGAGCAGATTTTGACGATGTTGTATTCGGAAATATGAGATTGTTTCTCGGGGAAGTGAAGTGCTGATTGGATAAAATATTTTATGGGTTCTGTGCGCTGGGGTTAATTTACTGGATTGGGTTTTCAAATTTGCGGATATGCGGGGGACGCTGCATAAGAGCAGAGAACATAAAGAACAGCCCGCAAACCCCGATATATCAAGAATTTGCGGGCTGTTAAGTCCAGTGCCGGTGGTGGGACTCGGACCCACACACCCTTGCGGATAACA
>DPJQ01000077.1:7567-8468 GCA_003542935.1 Lachnospiraceae bacterium
CCAATTCCGACACACCGGCATTTCTTTGACCGAAAAATAGTGTATCATGTTTTGGAAGTATATGCAAGAGAAAAATTGTTTTTTTCTTGACCGTGAACATACCGTATGATACGATAAGATTAGGGTTGAACGAGAAAAGGATTTTGCCGGAAAGGAGAGTGCCGCATGGAGGACATGGGAATGACGGACAGAGAACAGGCGACGATGCTGATGGACAAGTTTATTGATCTTCAGCGAATCAAGAACGCTCCGGACAGGGAAAAGGAGATTGAGTATCAGCTGAGGGTCACCAAGGCCAAGCTGGAGGCACTCAATATCGTAACAGAAGATTTGAACATGGAATGACGGACGGCAAAAAGAGGCTGGCGCACTCCGGGTCGGAAGACTCGGTGCGGCAGCCTCTTTTTTTATATCCATGTACACAGAAAACCGCCGGCGGCGGTTTTCTGCGCGTCATACCCGGTAAGCCACCAGGGCCACACGGCAGCCGGTGTCCTTTTCCAGTTCTTTTTCCCACTCGGTCAGCCTGCGGCGGCCGGAGTCGGAGAGCTCCGCCAGGGAATCTTCCCTGTCCAGCACGCGCTGGGTGCGTTCTGCTGCGGATTTGCAGTTCAAGGGCAGATCGGTTACATCGGAATATACACTTGCCATAATGGTTGCCTCCTGCTGTGATTTTTCATGTTATGGCATCAGTATGTACAGCTTTGGCGGAAAATATACATATCATTTTGGACAGTATCAGTCTCCCATGTGCCGCTGGCGGAACTGTTCCGGCGTGATGCCGGTATTTTTTTTGAAGACCCGGAAAAAATATTTTACATTGTCGTAGCCCACGGCTCTGGCGATCTGGTACATTTTCCGATCGGTGTGGGCCAGGAGCTCCTGGGAGCGCAGGATGCGG
>DPJQ01000077.1:8764-12035 GCA_003542935.1 Lachnospiraceae bacterium
GGGAGCGCAGGATGCGGATATTGTTCAGATAATCCACGAATTTTTCTCCGGTGCGGGATTTAAACAGGGTGCTTAAGTAACTGCGGTTGATGCAGAACAGGGAGGAGACAAATTCCTGGGTCAGATCCTTCTGGTAATTCCGCCGCATGTAGATCTGGATTTTTTCAATGATATCGTCCACGGCATACACCGACTGTGGCCGGATCATGGCGGCCAGATTGGCGAAAAACTGCAGGTAATACTCCTCCAGATCCCGAAGGGTGAAGATGTGGTTCACCACATTCTGTATACTGTTGGAGCCCTCTACGGCTGTCTGGTTTTTCAGGTAACGGTTCAGGATCAGGCGGCACTGGTCGGACAGTTGATAACAGTGGTATTTGACATCCGCCAGTGTACAGTCAGGCAGATTGGCATACCATGCGAACAGTTCCCGGGTCAGCTCCCGGGCCTCCTTTTCCATGCCGGCGTCTATGCGGAACAGAAATTCTTCGGTCTTGTCCCAGGTGATGGGGCGGGGCTCTTCTTCCCCGGCGTAGGCAAACCAGCAGGGGGAGCTTTTGCCCACGGGCTGCTGGTCCAGGGCCAGCGTGGTCTCGCGGTAGGCTTTGCCCAGTTCGCTCAGGTCGTGGTGGGTACGGCTGATGCCGGCGAATACGGACGTCTCCTGATCCTCCATCCAGGGAATGAAACTGTCCAGAATCTGGGCGGCCAGTTTCTCGTTGGGGATCACGCTCTGGGGAGCCGTAAAAAGGATGATAAAGCCCAGATCAGGGCTGGTGGAGCCGGACAGGTAGAGGGCCAGATCACCGAAGCCCTGCTCGCCGAGCCATTCCTCCACGAGAGCGTCCGGCGATGTGCGGGAAAAATGCAGGGTCAAAAGCATCAGGTCATGGCTGTCGTTGACACGCTGCAGTTTCTGGGAGGTCATCCGGGCGCTGCTCACCTGGTAATCCAGGATCAGGCTGTTGAGGAGCTGGATATCGTAGTCGTAGCAGGCCTGTTCTTTCTCCTTTTCACTGGTCAGTATCTGTTTTTCCAGAAGCGTGCGGTTTTCCAGCCGTTTGATGACCTCGTCCACGCAGTTTTGGATCATTTCCCTGCTGAACGGTTTCAGAAGATATTCGACGGCTTTGGCGGAGATGGCCTGTTTGATATAGTCAAAATTCCGGTAGCCGCTGATGACGATCAGGGGCATGGAGGGATAGTTCTCAGACAGGTAGGGAAGCAGGGCCATGCCGTCCATTTCCGGCATCTGCATATCCAGGATGACAAAATCCGGATGCAGCTCTTTGACCAGCTCTATGCCTCTGGCTCCGTTGGATGCCTCGCCCACGCAGGTGATGCGGTCCGCAATGGGGGCCAGTTTTTTGATCGTTCCTTTTCGGATCAGTTCTTCATCGTCGATGATTACGTAGGTGTACATACTTCCTCCTGGATTTTTTTGTTACAGTTTTGCCGGCAGCCGAACGGTTACTTCTTTTCCTCACAATACCGGCAGCCGGATCGTGATGGTGGTTCCCTTCCCCATGGAACTGGCGATGTGCAGGCCGTAGCCTTTGCCGTAATACAGCTCGATGCGGGAGTGGATATTTTTCAGGCCGATGCTCTGTTTGGTGCGGTGTCCCAGCTCGGTGAAGGAGGCGTCCTCTTCCAGTTTCCGGTTCAGCGCTTCCAGCATTTCCGGGGGCATTCCCTGGCCGTTGTCGGAGACACTGATATACAGGGTGGATTCCTCCCGGCGGGCCGACAGCACGATCTGGTCGCCCCGGGTGCAGTAGTTCAGGCCGTGGTAGAGGGCATTCTCCACCAGAGGCTGCAGGATCAGTTTCAGCACCTTCTGTTCGTGGAGATCTCCCGGAATGTCCGTCAGCAGGGAAAAACGGTTGCTGAAGCGGATCGACTGAATGGAAATATAGTCCCGGACATGGGAGAGCTCGTCTTGCAGCGTGACCAGCTCGCTCTGGGTCTTGATGGAATAGCGGAACATGTTGCCCAGGGCCAGGGACATGGTGGCGATGGGTTCATTGTCGTCCAATTCGGCCATGCTGTTGATGGACTCCAGTGTATTAAACAGGAAATGGGAGTTGATCCTGGCTTCCAGGGACTTCATCTGGGCGTCCAGGATGATCAGCTTGTCCTTGTAGTCCCGTTTGATGGAGGCGTCCAGCTCTTCCAGCATGTTGGCATATTCATTGTAGAGGGTACCGATCTCGTCGGTGCGGTTCATGTAGGGACTGGAGAAGGCGAAACTGCCGCCCTTCTGCCGGGACATGGTATGGCTCAGGCTCTCCAAAGGCCGCACCAGGCTTTTTGTGAAGGCATAGGCCAGGATGATGTAACCGGATATGCAGGTGAAAGCGATGGTAAGCAAAATTCCCCCGGTCAGGTTAAATTCCTTATATAAAGCGTCGTAATTGAAAGTGGCCGTAAGCTCCAGGGGCGAGATGGCCAGGGAGGCCTTTTTTACCTCACGGTTGGAGCGGGAGAAATCATCTTCCAGGCTGTCCAGGTTCGTATAGAGGACGATGCTGTTTTTGGTGTTGGATATGGTCAGGAGCGTGATATCCGGCATGGAGTTCACATTGTCCAGGTTGATGACGCCGGGATCGCAGTCGATCAGCATTACCCCCAGGAATTTGTGGTTGTATACGTCACGGATACTTTTGGCAAAATAAATGGAATCGGTATTATCCGTAAACATGTCCTGGCTGGTGAAACTGCTGATGTAAAAACGGCCCTCCAGATCCAGCGTGTCCTGATACCATTTGTACATCTCAGGACGGTAGTCGCTTCGCAGGGCGCTGTACTGCTGGACGGAGCTGGAAAATACCACATTGGTGGGGGTGAAGATATAGATACCGTGGATATATTCGTTATCCACCATCAGATTCTGGAAGACTGAGTTGCAGTATTGGCTGGCTTTCATCACATCGTAGGAGGTAAAATCATCCTCGCTGCCCGCGAAGGTTTTCAGGGTTTCCACGATGGAATAGCCGTTTTCGCCGGAATAAAAGGTCATGTAGTTCACGGTCTGGCTGATGTCATTCAAGGTGGTATTGGCCTCGGCTACGGCGTTTTGGAACAGGTTTTCGGAAAATTCCAGCACCCGCTGGCGGATGGTCTGGGCATAGTGCCGGTAGGCGTAAGTGCTGATGATCAACAGCGGTATTATGGCGAGAACGGAAAAAATCAGAAAAAATTTATTTCGCAGCTTCATGGGGGCCACCTTTGGGAATATATGGTATATGTTTGAACTATGAAAAAAGTATTA
>DPJQ01000267.1 GCA_003542935.1 Lachnospiraceae bacterium
TTTTTTTTACAAAGTTTATTATACTGTTTGGTGGTTGATTTTTTTTGTACACTCAATTTAATGATATATCTGCAGTGTATCAGCTGATAGTTTTAAAAATATGATGAAAGTGAAAATGTATTGAACAGTGGTAAGGATTCATGCATAGAAGGATACTGGGAGTGATTGGCGGTCTTGGTCCCATGGCGACGGTCTATTTTTTACAGTTGGTGACAGCTATGGAGAAGGTTTCATCGGATCAGGAACATATGCCGATCTATATGCAGAGCATTCCGGGCACACCAGACAGGACGGCCTATATATTAGACCATACAAAAGAAAATCCTCTTCCGGCACTTATACGGGCTGGCCGCAGCCTCAGAGAGCAGGGAGCGGATTTTCTTGCGATACCCTGTATCACGGCCCACTATTTTCACAGCGAGCTGTCAAGGCATATCGGCCTGCCTATCGTATATCTGCCGGGACGTACCGCGGACGAGCTGGCGGAAGCGGGTGTGTCCTGCGTGGGGGTGCTGGCTACCAGCGGTACGCTGGAGAGCGGCATCTTTGTGGAACCGTTTGACAGGCGGGGAATCCGGATGTGTGTCCCCGATGCGCGGGATCAGGCCGCAGTGATGGAGATCATTTACGGCCAGATCAAGGCAGGGGAGCCTGTGGATGTGGATTTATTCCTTGAGGTAGGAGAGCGCCTGAAGGAGAAGGGAGCCCGGAAACTGATTCTGGGTTGTACAGAGTTGTCTCTGCTCAAACGGGATTTTCCGGACAGGCTTGGCGAGGATTATGTGGATGTACTGGAGGTTCTTGCCAGAGCAGCCATTACCTGGGGAAGTACATCAGAAAAAACGGAGGCGTCGTAAGAACGGACATGCAGAGAAATGTTTTAGAGTACATAGAAGAAACGGTGACGAAAGTTCCGGACAAACTGGCATTTGCGGACGATCACGAACAACTGACTTTTGCGCAGTTTTATCATGGAGCCAGGGCTATAGGCAGCGGTCTGGCGGAGAAAGGAATATACAAAGAGGCGGTATTGATCTATATGGATAAGAGCCCCGGTGCCATCCAGGCTTTTTTCGGCGTGATCTATGCCGGATGCTATTATGTGCCTCTGGACGAGGAGATGCCGGCGAGAAGGATAGAGCTGATTATTGAAAATACGCATGCCCGGGTACTGATCTGTGATGAGGCGATGCAGGAAAAGGTGGATAAACTCAATTTTTCCGGTGAGATACTGTTAGCTTCGGCGCTTTTGGAGGGGCCGGAGGATGTCCGGGCACTGGCCGGGATCCGCAGCCGGTCTGTTGATACGGATCCGATCTATGTGCTATTCACATCCGGTTCCACAGGTGTGCCCAAAGGCGTGGTAGGCCATCACCGGGGCGTGATTGATTATGTGGAACAGCTCTCTGATACACTGGGATTTAATGAGGATACGGTTTTTGGCAATCAGGCGCCCTTGTATTTCGATGCCTGTATGAAAGAAATGTACCCTACCATGAAATATGGGGCAACCACCTGGCTGATTCCACGGCAGTTGTTTATGTTTCCGATCAAACTGGTGGAATATATGAATGAGCATAAGATCAATACGGTGTGTTGGGTAGTTTCGGCTCTGACTATGATTTCTGCATTTGGGACTTTTGAAGAGGTAATTCCGAAATATTTACATACGGTAGCTTTTGGCAGTGAAGTATTTCCGATTAAACAGTTCAATCTTTGGAAAGATACGCTGCCGAACGCAAAGTTTACGAATCTGTACGGCCCCACAGAAGCCACAGGTATGAGCTGCTATTATCGTGCGGAACGCAAATTTGAGGTGGGTGAGTCCATTCCTATCGGGAAACCGTTCCATAATACGGAGATTCTTCTGATTAAAGAGGATGGTTCCCCGGCTGCCGATGGTGAAGAAGGGGAGATATGCATTCGCGGTACCTGCCTTACTCACGGGTATTATAATAATCCGGAAAAGACGGCAGAAGTTTTTGTGCAGAATCCGTTAAATCCCTATTATCCGGAGTTGATTTACAAGACCGGAGATATAGGCAGGAAAAACAGCGACGGCGATCTGATTTTTATTTCCCGCAAGGATTATCAGATCAAGCATATGGGGCACCGGATCGAGTTGGGAGAGATCGATGCCAATGTGGCGCTGGTCGAAGCGGTGCGTACCTGTTGTACAATATATGTTCAAGGGGAAGAGAAAATCGTACTGTTCTATGTGGGTGACATCGATAAGCGCAGCCTGACGAAGGAACTGAAGGCAAAGCTGCCCCGCTATATGTTGCCTAATACCATGATCGCCATGGAACAGCTGCCCCTCACGGCCAACGGCAAGATGAACCGTCTGGCCATGGAGGAAATCTATTATAATCAAAAGAAAGAGAGAAGAGGAAGGTAATGGAGACAAAAGAGATTATCAGGGAGATTCTGGAGGATATGCATTCAGATGTGGATTACGATACCGAGGAAGGTCTAGTCACGGACAAAGTGCTGGATTCCTTCGATCTGGTTTCTCTGGCTTCAGAGTTGGCGGACGAGTTTGGTATTCAAATTACCGCTAAAGAGTTTGTAGAGGAAAATTTCAATTCTCTGGCAGCCCTGACGGCCATGGTAGATCGACTGATGGAGGAATAAACCGGCGTGTTACTGACATCCTACAATTTTGTGATTTTCATATTGGCCTGTTTTGTGCTGTATTATCTGATCCCCAAAAAGTTTCAGTGGGTACTGCTTCTGGCGGCCAGTTATGTGTTTTATTTTATGGCGGGAGCCTTTTATCCGCTGTTTATTCTGGCCACATCCATCATTACGTATTTTACGGCGATCTGGATAGCGGACCGTACAGCCAAAGACGGGGAATATCTGAAAACTCACAGGGCAGAGCTTTCCCGGGAAGAGAAAAAGGCGTATCGGGTTCGGTCGAATAGAGTGAAGAAAGGTTATATGCTTCTGGGCCTTTTATTGTGCCTTGGCATTTTGGCCGTGTTCAAATATGCAGATTTTGCTGTAGAGAACATAAATGCGCTCTTTGCGGCTTTCGGATCGGAACGTGAGCTGGAGTATCTGGATCTTTTGCTGCCTATGGGAATATCCTTTTATACTTTTCAGTCCATCGGTTATCTGCTGGATGTATACTGGGAAAAAACGGAGGCACAGAGAAATCTGCCGAAGTATATGCTGTTTGTGTCCTTCTTTCCGCAGTTGATTCAAGGGCCCATCAGCCGTTATTCGGATCTGTCGAAGACTCTGTATGAGGAGCATTCCTTTGACTGGAGAAATGTCCGGTTCGGGTTGGAGCGCGTCCTTTGGGGATATTTCAAAAAACTGGTAGTGGCCGATACGATTTTGGCTGCGGTATCCGTGATTATCAGCGATGAATATTATAGCGGCGCCTGGGTGTTGCTGGGAATCATTTTCTACGGTATTGAACTCTATGCAGATTTTACCGGTGGTATTGATATTACGATTGGTGTGGCGCAGGTATTCGGCGTGAAGGTGCAGGAGAACTTTATCCGGCCCTATTTTTCTAAAAACATTGTGGAATACTGGAGACGATGGCATATTTCCATGGGAACCTGGTTTAGGGATTATATTTTCTACCCCATGAGTATCAGTAAATCCATGAATAATTTGACCAAAGTCTGTAAAAATCGTTTCGGCAAGGGTGTGGCGAAGCGTGTGCCGGTATATCTGGCTACGATGGTTACCTGGTTTGCCACGGGCGTGTGGCATGGGGCCAGCTGGAATTTCATTGTCTGGGGCCTTTTAAATGGTGTGATTATTTTGATTACCGGGGAACTGGAGCCGTTATACGTGCGTTTCAGAGAAAAGTTTCCAAGGCTTACGACTAGTGTGGGATATAAAGGATTTCAGATTCTGCGCACCTTCTTTTTAATGGGATGTCTGCGCATGTTGGACTGCTACCAGGATGTGGAGATGACTTTCCGGATGTTTATCAGTATGTTCCGGGATTTCGATCCTGCGGTTCTGACCCTGGAAGAGTTTGCCGAGTTTGGGCTGAACTGGCAGCAGTATCTGGTTGTTTTTGCCGGGACAGTGATCATGTTCCTGGTGAGTCTGGCCGGAAGAAACGGCAGTGTGCGGGAGAAAATTGCAGCGAAACCCTATGTGGTTCGATATGGGCTGTTTGTGATCCTGTTTCTTTCTGTGATCCTGTTCGGTTCCTATGGTGTGGGCTTTGACGCTACGCAGTTTATATATAATCAATTTTAGATAAAGGGGTGATACCGTGAAAATTTGGATTCGCAGAGTGGTTTCTGTCCTGTTGGTCATTGCCCTTTTGCTCGGCTTGCAGCGACTGGTCGAACCAAAATATGTAACAGAGTTCAAGGAAGGCGGTTTTACTGCCGAATATTATAAAGAAACCATGGGCCATGAAGTGCTGATGGTGGGAGACTGTGAGCTGTATGAGAATTTCAGCCCGGTTACCATGTGGCAAAAATACGGGATTACCAGCTATATACGGGGAAGTGCGCAGCAGTTGACCTGGCATTCCTACTATCTTCTGAAAGAAGCGCTGAAGAGGGAAACTCCGGATGTGGTGGTATTCAATGTGCTGGAGCTGATTTATGATGAGCCCCAGAGAGAAGAATACAACCGCGTTACACTGGATCGGATGAAATGGTCGGCGGAAAAGGTCGGAGCGATCCGGGCGTCTATGACGGAAGAAGAGCATATGTTGGATTATATCTTTCCGTTGCTTCGCTACCACAGCAGGATTACACAGCTGACAGAAGAAGATATTGAGTATTATGCAAAGGATACACAGCGGACTATTGCGGGTTATTATATGCGGGTGGATGTAGAACCCTATGAGGAAGGTGCCTGGCCGGAGGAGGAACCGGAAGACTTCACTTTAGGTGACAATGCCATGGGTTATCTTGATAAGATCGTTCAACTGTGCAATGATAAAGGCATTCGCCTTCTGTTGGTCAAGGCGCCCAGTATTTCTCCTATATGGTATGATGAGTGGGAGGAACAGATAGAGGATTATGCAGCGGAAAATGGCCTTGACTATATCAATTTTCTGGAGCTGGTAGATGAAATCGGCATTGATTACGAAGAAGATACCTATGACGAGGGCCTTCATATGAATCTGAGCGGTGCCGAAAAGTGTGCGGACTATCTGGGAAATTTTTTATCAGAGGAATATGGTCTTGCCGATCTGCGCGAAGATGCCGCCACGGCGGCCGACTGGGAAGAGAAGGTGCAGTTTTACGAGGAGATGAAGGCGGCTCAGTATGAAGAGCTGGAAGAGTACGGAGAGATTGTGAGCTATTAGGCGGTTTTTCCGTGGGAGGATGCAAAAGATCTTGCGGCAGACTCCCGACAAACAGTATATATGCCTTCAAGGCATACATATAAAAAATATAACAAAAAAGGAGAAACAGTATGAAAACAAAAAGGAACATGTTCAAAAAGTTTCTGGTGACGTGTACAGCGCTTGTTCTGGCGCTGACTATGGCTCTGCCGGTAAGTGCGGCGGGCTGGAGTTTCAGCTACAGCGGAACATCCACCGCTCCCGGGAAGAGTGCGGCAAAGTTGGTTGGTAAGGTTAAGAAAAAAGAAACGAGACGTAAAAAGAGCTGTATTGCCAAAGGCGAAGATGTTACCTATAAAGTGGGGGATATCACTATAGAAACATACAGCAACAAAAAGGGCGGTACGGAATATCTGAATTGTGTTACAATCACTGGCGGTTCCACCAAGATTGCCGGTGTGAAAGTTGGCGATACACTGTCCAAAGTACAGAAAATAAAGACGTTCAAAAAGGCGAAAGCGAATGGTATGGCTCAGAGCTTCACAAAAGGAAGCACCAAAGTGCAGATTACAATAAGTAAAAGTACGAAGAAGGTTACCAAGATCAGGCTTACCAAAAAATAGGGTTTATTCGGGTATGTCTAAAAATCTGCCCCGCCGGAGGGCGGGGCAGATT
>DPJQ01000151.1:0-1712 GCA_003542935.1 Lachnospiraceae bacterium
TGGTCCGCCTCCTGGCAGCCGGTGGGCAAAGAGCTTAATGAATATAAAAGCGAATGCCGCCATGGCATGGGCTACACCCGGATGGCCGCCGGTTATGCCGGGATCCGTTCCGATGCCTCTTATTATGTCCCTCTGGGAAAATCCTATGAGGTATGGGCTCTCTCCGTGACAAATCAGTCCGCCGATACCAGAAACCTAACACTGACCGGTTACGCCGAATTTACCAATCACAGTAATTATGAACAGGATCAGGTAAATCTGCAATACTCTCTGTTTATCACGAAAACACGGTTTGAAAAGAACCGGATCATTCAGCAGATCCACGGAAATCTGGATGCCCTGCCCGAAAATGAACAGGTCGATGAAAAAAAAGTAACGCAACGGTTTTTCGGTCTCGCTGGCGCCGACGTATCCTCCTACTGCGGAGAAAAGGAATGTTTCCTTGGAAAATACCACAGCTACCAGGATCCCCAGGGGGTCTCATCCGGCGTTCTCGGAAATGTAACCAGCTATAATGAAAATTCCTGCGGGGCGCTCTCCTGTATTGTCACATTAGCGCCACAGGAAACGTGAACCATTGTTTTTCTGCTGGGAACAGGAGGCTCTGATGAAGCATCTGTTCTCCTTGATACATATACCGATCCGGCAAAACAGACGGAAACGGAACTGCAGGCGCTGAAAAGCTACTGGTATGAAAAATTAGACCATCTGAAAGTGAGTACACCCAGTCCCGCATTTAACACGATGCTGAATACCTGGAATGCCTACAATTGCTTTATGACCTTCATCTGGTCCCGGGCCGCATCTTTCATTTACTGCGGCCTGCGTAATGGTTACGGGTATCGTGATACTGTACAGGATATCCAGGGAATCATCCACCTGGCTCCGGAGATGGCAGCGGAAAAAATCCGTTTTATGCTCTCTGCCCAGGTAAGTAACGGGGGCGGGCTTCCCCTTGTGAAGTTCACCCATGATCCGGGACACGAGAACACGCCGGACGATATTTCCTACAGACAGGAGACCGGCCATCCTGCCTATCGCGCCGACGATGCGCTGTGGCTCTTTCCGACCGTCTATAAATACATCGCCGAAACCGGACATACCGCCTTTCTGGACGAGATCATCCCCTATGCAGATCAGGGGAAAGACAGCGTCTACGGGCATTTGAAACGGGCCGTTGACTTCTCCCTCAACCATCTCGGCCCCCACGGCCTGCCCGCCGGACTCCACGCAGACTGGAATGACTGTCTGCGCCTGGGTGCAAACGGCGAATCCTCCTTCGTAGCGCTGCAGTTTTATCATGCCCTGGAGATCTTAAAGAAATTTGCCGTGTACCGGAAAGACGAAAATTACAGAAACTATCTGGAGAAAATGCAGAAAAAAACCGGCGCGCTCATCCAGCGCCTGTGCTGGGACGGCGACCGGTTTATCCGGGGCTATACCGAAACCGGAGAACGGATCGGGGCCGCCAAAGATCCCGAAGCTAATATGTGGCTGAATCCCCAAAGCTGGGCCGTCATCAGCGGCCTGGCCACTGACAGGCAGGCCCGCACCGTCCTGGACAATGTCTGGGCAAAACTGAACACTGCCTACGGTGCCCTGCTGATGGCCCCGCCCTATCATGCCCATACCTTTGACGGCGCTCTGGCGGTCATTTACAACCAGGGTGTCAAAGAAAATGCCGGCATCTTCTCCCAGTCCCAGGGCTGGCT
>DPJQ01000151.1:1969-3506 GCA_003542935.1 Lachnospiraceae bacterium
TGGCTGATCCTGGCGGAAGCCCTGTGCGGACACGGTGACCGGGCATTCACCTATTTCATGGAAAACGCACCCGCCGCCCAGAATGACCGGGCCGAGACCCGCCGTCTGGAACCCTATTGTTACGGACAGTTTACGGAGGGCAGCGCCAGCGAACATCCGGGACGCTCCCATGTCCACTGGCTGACCGGCACCGCTTCCACCATGATGGTGGGATGTGTGGAAGGTATCTTAGGCCTCCGTCCTGACCTGGAAGGAATAACAATCGCCCCGTCCATTCCCAAAGACTGGGACTGCCTGGAGATTGAAAAGGATTTCCGTGGAAAGCACCTGTGTATCCATATAGAAAATCCGGATCATAGAGAATCCGGCATAGAAAAACTCATTGTAAACGGCAGTGCGCTGGAAAGCAATTACATTCCCGCTGCTCTGTTGCAGGAAGATAATGAAATCCTGCTGACCCTTTAAAAAGCCTGCCACTTACCGTTTTACCACGAAATCTGTATATAAACATTCCGGGACGCGGCACATTTATACCGCGTCCCGTTTTTCAGTTAATCAGCGCTTCCTGGCGCCGGGTCTTCATCGCCTCTGCGCTGTCCCTAAGCTCTATTCTGTCTTTTCTTCTCCTGTTCCGACTGCAATGTCCCATTGCACCATATGATTTACATCACGGTACTTCTTTGGCGTCATACCCACAGCCTCACGGAACTGCTGGATAAAGTGGCTTTGTGAGGAAAATGACAGACGGTTGGCAATATCAATCATGGAGTACTCGCTGTAGCGCAGCAGATTTTTAGCCACCTCAATCTTCTGTCTCCGTATGTAAGCGCTGATGGAATCCCCCGTTTCTTTTTTGAATAACCGGGAGAGATAACTGGCCGACACACCCAGCTCGTCCGCCAGATCCTCGATCGTTATGCGCTCTTTCACATGAGCATAAATGTATTCCTTGCAGGTATTGATATGCCGGGAATTTGTATCATTTCGCCGGAGTCTGCACATTTTCTCCGTGTAATCCAGAACCATCGCGTCATGCAGACTCCGTACCCCCTGTACGGTATGGATATCATCCAGCTTCTGAATATAGAAATCGCTCATCCGAAAAGCCTGTTCCAGCTCCATACCCTTTTGTCTGCACAGGCGGGTGATCATGGCCGTTGTGATGACAAAATGATACTTAAAATTCGTAACTTCATTCCGCGAAAGTACACCGACGCCCTCACTGTCCAGAAACCTCTCCTGCTCACAGTTTTTTCTGACTGCCTCCACATCGCCGTTCGTTACCGCCTGGTAAAACAGAAGCTCCTCCGTCGGCTGCCTGTGTTCCATTTCATCCATGTCGTCCTCTGTTTCCAGAAGCAGCCACTCATCCTGATATCCCATGATATGTTCTCCCTTCATGCCCGGTTCCTGTCTAAACGACCGCCTCGATTAAAACCTTATCCCCAAAAATCAAACGGTTCATACCCGTTTTCCTGTTCTTATTAAAATTGTAGCTGAGCATATACCCTTTCTTCAGATGATAATGATCCAGATA
>DPJQ01000151.1:3812-4437 GCA_003542935.1 Lachnospiraceae bacterium
CAGATGATAATGATCCAGATAATCTATGAGCTGCCGCTCCCCTCGCTCATGATAGGCATTTCCTCTCCAGATCTTCAACTCGATCACCATCTGTTCCCCGCGGTAATCTACAATCACATCGGTACGTTCCATATTACGGGTTCTGGATTCAATGTAATAATTCCCCGTGCCGTTGATGATCGGCCTGAGATACAGCAGGAAATACCGCCTCCCATCCTCCTCCTTGAATCGTTCCGGACGATCCCCATACAGTTCATCAAAATGCAGGACAAATTTTTCCAATATGAGATCCATATTTAAATGTCCGGCATAAACGAATTGGTTTTTATCCCGTACTGCAGCTTTATAAATGTCTGTATTCTGATTTTCCATAGAGGTCAGGAAAAGATTATAAAATACTGTCTCGAAAACTCTGTTTGCAATAGCGATCACACCATTCATATTTTTTATGAACCCAAACATTTCAGCAGTTCCAACAGCCTGATCGAGCACATTATAAGAATTTTCTTTTCCCATAAACAAAATAGAATAGACAATATCTTTCAGTTCCGGAAAGTCATACAATTTGTTTACGATCGACTCAAACAGTGTATTTTTTTCCCCCAGAAGTTTTTTTTCCGCCTCC
>DPJQ01000151.1:4734-7863 GCA_003542935.1 Lachnospiraceae bacterium
CGCCTCCAGAAATCCGGCGTACGTCCATGCGTTTCTCTCTTCCGGAAAATCCTCACTGCCGACAACCTCTTCCGCGATAAGTTTGCAAAATTTTGACACCAGGAACGGATAGCCCGAGGTATACTGATAGATCAGCTCTGCCATTTCCTCGACAGACATCCCTGTGGCATGCTCTCTCTCGTAATCCTCCAGCATACCCGCGATCTCTCCCGCGGAAAAACTCATATCTACTTTAAAATCTACTGCAATATTCCAGGGGCTGTTCATGGAATGCGCATCCTCCGGACGAAACTTCCTTTTCAGATTCTTTATATCATACACACCGGCCAGAATTACCGACCGAAATGTAGGGGTCTTGTCCCTGTCGATATAATAACCCCTCAGCTGTGACAGAAAATCAAGAAATACCTGGTTGTTCGCCGCGCTGTCGATCTCGTCGATCATTAAGACCAAAGGCCTGTCCGCGTCCCTGCAGATATCGCTCAGATGTAAAAACAGCTCCACCAGTTCTAATTCTTCCCGATTCTCATTTATGGCTGTCTTAAGCCGGGCAAGCGGCCTGCCAGGGAGCATATCCATATTTTCTGCTATGCGGACAAACGCTTTGGCAAACGCAACAGAAAATGTATTCTCATCACGAAACTTTGCGTGACTCATCTGCATCTGAAAATCCATGCTGACCACATAGTATTCATCTTTCAGATATTCTTTTAAAGCACGGGGTGTCGTCGTCTTTCCGTACTGACGGGCCCGATGGATCGTGAAATACTCGCCCCGGTCCACATATCCTTTGATCTCGGCCAGACGGGAACGAAGATCTACCATATAATGCAGATTGGGTTTGCAATCCGCCGTCACATTAAATGTCTTACTCATACGCAATTTCTCCCTGTCTGTGCTGAACCGTTACGACCTTTTTCTATCACATTATACACCACAATCTCCGAATCGCATAGTCCGGTTTTCTCATAAGCATTTCAGCATCATGGCCGAATACACCGAGCTCCGAAACAATAAGCATTACTTATGGATAATATTTTTCTGTTAATTTTACTTCTTCCCGTCTGTCATTTATCCTGTAAATAACAAAACAACCGGAATAACAATTCAAGGAGGCATTTATGACAAACGAAAAAAAGGCAGAACTGATTTTACTTGCGGCAAATGTCTGGATGAATCCTATGATATTTGACAGTTCCGAAAAAGAATCCTACTGTAAATTTATGGTATTCCGGCAGATGCTTCAAGGCTTGGGACTGGACATTGTAGATAGCGAAATCTTAGAGAGATTGCAGGAGCTGACAACTATCTATCAGAAGAGCAAACATTAGAAAGCACTGTCTGCGAACTTTCTATTACCAGGTAAAATTTCTGCCCTGTATAAGGGGCAGATATATTTTGAGATAAATACATACCAACGCGCGGTATCAAAAAGAGATATCATCAAGTAAAAATATATGAGGATGCAGGAAAAGCAACCTTGAGAATGAAACGGAATAGAGAATGGAGGCTTAAAGAATGAAGCAAAAACTATTTTCAAAGGATTTTACGCTAGTTGTCATCGGTCAGATTATCTCTCTGTTTGGTAATGCAATGATAAGATTTGCGCTACCATTATATCTGTTAAATTTGACAGGCTCATCGGCACTTTACGGAACTGTTACAGCCTGTGCTTTTATCCCTGCTATCCTGTTGTCGCCTGTTGGCGGCATTGTCGCAGACAGAGTAAACAAAAGAAATATTATGGTAATACTGGATTTCTTTACGGCGGCAGTTATCATAAGCTTTATCCTGCTTATGAATGGAGTGAATCTCATTCTCCTTCTGACAGTTACATTGATGCTTCTGTACGGCATTGCGGGTACATATCAGCCATCCGTGCAGGCAAGTATCCCTGCACTTACCGATCCGGATAATTTAGTGGCTGCAAATTCTATTATCAATACAATCAGTTCATTTGCATCTTTGACCGGTCCTGTCCTTGGAGGTATTGTATACAGTATATATGGTTTAAAGCCTGTACTGTGGGTTTGTATGGTATGCTTTATTATGTCGGCGGTTATGGAAATTTTCATTAAANNAAATATTATGGTAATACTGGATTTTTTTACGGCGGCAGTTATCTTAACCTTTTCTCTGTTTATGAATGGAGTGAATCTCATTCTCCTTTTGACAGTTACATTGATGTTTCTGTATGGCATTGCGGGTGCATATCAGCCATCCGTGCAGGCAAGTATCCCTGCACTTACCAATCAGGATAATTTTATGGCGGCAAATTCTATTATTAATACAATCAGCTCGTTTGCGTCTTTGATGGGTCCTGTACTTGGAGGTATTTTATACAGTACATATGGATTAAAGCCTGTATTGTGGGTTTGCATGGTATGCTTTCTTATGTCTGCGGTTATGGAAATTTTCATTAAAATACCATTCCGGAAACAGGCTTCCAATGGCAGTATATTAAAGACAGCCAGAACCGACTTTGCAGAGAGCATCCGGTTTATCCGAAAGGATAAACCTGTGATCGGAAAAGCCGTTCTTGTAGTATGCGGAATTAATTTATTTCTTTCTGCAATGATTATTGTAGCACTTCCATATCTGGTAACGGAGGTATTAAATTTTGAAGCTTCACAGGCAAACAGACTTTATGGCTTTGCAGAAGGAGCATTGGCGGCAGGAGGATTGGCAGGGGGGATCGCATCAGGCATTTTTGCAAAAAAGCTGGCAATCCGTAAATCGGGAAACCTGGTAATAGTCTGTGCGGTATGTGTGTTTCCTGTCAGTGCCGCATTGATGTTTTTTTCATCTGGAATGATAAATTATATCGTCATGACCGTATGTTGTTTTATCATTATGGTATTTTCAACGATTTTCACCGTGCAGATGATGTCCTTGATTCAAACAGAAACTCCGCAAAATATAATTGGAAAGGTGATTTCTGTCATTCTTACCGTTTCCATGTGCGCACAGCCATTGGGCAATGCATTCTATGGTGTTCTGTTTGAACTTTGTAAGGGATTTGAGTACGCTGTCGTTTTATTCTCAGGTGTTGTGTCGCTTATGATTGCCATTAGCACAAGAAATATTTTTGAATCAATGGTTTAGGCATACATTTTCCTGCCAGTACAT
>DPJQ01000074.1:0-171 GCA_003542935.1 Lachnospiraceae bacterium
AAAGGTGGATGTGAGAAAAGGATGAAGAGAAAGGAAACCAAAACGAAACAAAAATTCTCCTTGAATCTCATGTGGAAGCAGAGGTACCTTCTGTTCATGTCGGTTCCCTTCGTGATATGGCTGATCATATTTAAGTATGTGCCATTATGGGGATGGACGATGGCCTTTCAG
>DPJQ01000074.1:474-8383 GCA_003542935.1 Lachnospiraceae bacterium
GGGATGGACGATGGCCTTTCAGGAGGTAAAGCCCGGTTCCTTTGCCCTGCCGATGTGGGAGCGGAAATTTGTGGGCTTTGACAACTTTGTCAAAGCGTTTACAGACCGTCTCTTTGGCCAGACGATGATCAACACCATCGGCATCAGTATTCTGGGCATTGCCATAGGAACCATCACATCCATACTTTTTGCGCTGATCCTGAACGAACTGTGTTTTACCCGGTTCAAGAAGTTCACGCAGACGGTATCCTATCTTCCCCACTTCGTATCCTGGGTGATCATCGCCAGTATCGCGAAAATGCTGCTGAACGACGGCGGCGCGATCGACACCATGCTCAATACGAAGCTGCACCTGATGTCCAACAATTCCCCGGTATTCTGGATCGTGGTCTGCCTGATCAATGTCTGGAAGGAAATGGGCTGGGACGCCATCATCTATCTGTCCGCCATGGCCGGTATCGACCAGGGACTTTATGAGGCGGCGAAGGTGGACGGCGCCAGCCGGCTGCAGAGGATCTGGAACGTGACCCTCCCCAGCATCAAGCCCACGATCATCGTCCTGCTGATCATGAGCGTCGGCGGTGCGCTGAATGTAGGTATGGAGCGCCAGATGCTTTTGAGCAACAGCATTGTGCAGGATCACGCCATGGTTCTTTCCTGGTTCGCCTATGTCCGTGGTATCGGAAGCAACAATTACGGCCTGGGTACTGCCATCGGTATGTTCCAGTCGGTGGTCGGTATCATCCTGTTGTTCATTGCCAATAAAGTGGCGGGAATGATGGGCGAGAGCAAGCTTGTGTAGGAGGCGGAAAATGGCAAAGAAAAACAGTAATCAGATTAAATATACCGGAAGCGAGAAGATTCTGGATTACATCCTGCTGGTATTTTGTGTACTTCTCGTAATCATAACTGTATATCCGTTTTTGAACGTGCTGGCCATCTCCCTGAATGATTCCATGGATACCATGAGAAATGTAAATTTCATCATTCCCCGGAAGTTTACGCTTGGCAACTACATTTACATATTCAAGGAGAATAACCTGATCGGCGCCTTTATGATGTCGGTGGCAAAGACCCTCGTCGGAACGATCGTAGGCGTGATCTGTACGGCCATACTGGCCTACGTGCTGAGCCGGAAGGACTTTTATTTCAATAAGCCCTTTACGATCCTCTTTATCATTACGATGTATGTCAGCGGCGGTATGATCCCGGAGTACCTGCTTATCACCAGAACCCTGAACCTGGGCAACAATTTCTGGGTGTATATCGTCCCCGGCCTGATCTGGGTGTACAACGTGATCCTCATGCGGTCCTTCATTGAGGGGCTGCCCATAGCCCTGCAGGAGGCGGCCAAGCTGGACGGCGCCAATGACTTCGTGATCTGGCTCAAGGTGATCCTTCCCTTATGTACGCCCACGATCGCCACCGTGGCCCTGTTCCTGGCGGTAGGCCAGTGGAACTCCTTTATGGATACCTATCTGTACGCCAGGGATCTGCCCACGCTGCAGTATGTGCTGTATGAGATTATGGAGCAGGCCACGATCCAGATCGACCCCCACGCCGCGGCCTCCCAAATGAAGAATGCGGTGTCGCCGGTATCCGTGCGTATGGCCATCACCATCGTGGCCACCGTGCCGATCCTGATCGTGTATCCGTTCCTGCAGAAATACTTTGTGGGCGGCATGACTTTGGGAGCCGTCAAGGATTGATGAGGACGGCGCAGTGAAGACGTCCGGCGGAAAACGCTTTGGCCAGTGCCGGACAGTCAGGATGAAATTATTGTAACTGTGAAGGTACTGAACAGTTACGAAATTATTTATAAGTAAGGAGATAAAACGTATGAAAGCAAAGAAAGTATGGGCTTTAGTATTGGCAGCCTCCATGGCAGTCGGCATGTTTGGCGGCTGCGGCGGCAAAGGCGGAGACGGCGGCAGCGCCGCCGGTTCGGCGGGAAGCGGTTCCGGCACGGATGAGGCCGGCGCGGACGGTGTGGTGGAGCTGACGTTTTACAACGCGGACGGCCAGGAGGATGATCCGTGGACCGATCCCGTGGCGGAGGCCCTGACGGAAAAGACCGGTGTGAAGCTGCTGACGGATCACCCGGTGGGGGAGGACAAGCAGAGGATCTCCCTGATGATCGCCGAGCAGAAATATCCGGATATCATCTATGCCAAGGGAGACGCGGGCAGCCTGATCGACGCCGGCGTGCTGATCGATATGACCGACCTGATCGAGGAGTACGGCCCCAACATCAAAAAGCTGTACGGGGACGAGTTTGACAAGCTGAAATATTCCGAGGACGACCCGTCGATCTATCAGCTCTCCTCCTACGGCAAGGGCGGCGAGGTCTACAAGCATTCCGGCACGGCCCAGCTGCAATGGGCGGTTCTGAAAGAGAATAATTATGAAGTCCCGAAGACCCTGGATCAGTTCGAGAAGATGATCAAAGATTATCTGGCGGCCCATCCCCAGACTGAGGACGGTATGGATATGATCGGCCTGAGCATGTCCGCATCCGACTGGCACTGGATGATCACCCTGGGCAACCCGGCGGGCTATATCGCCGAGGGCGCACCCGACAACGGGCAGTGGCTGATCGACGAGAATTATAACGCCACCTATAAATTTGCTTCCCCGAAGATCCGCGAGTATTTCAAATGGCTGAACCGGATGTACAATGAGGGCATTCTGGATCCGGAATTTGCCACCCAGACCCATGACGATTACATCGCCAAGATTTCTTCCGGCCGGGTCGTGGCCCTTACGGACACCGACTGGGATTACGCAGACGGCGAGAAGATCCTGAAACAGGACGGCAAACTGGACAAGACCTACGCGGGCGTCCCGGTGACCATGGATGAAAATACGAAAGCCCCCTGCCTGATGTACCAGGGTCTTCCTACCGGCCAGGGCATCGGCATCACCACCACCTGCAAGGATCCGGTGGCGGCGATCAAATATCTGGACTACATCTGCTCCGACGAGGGACAGGTACTGGTGAACTGGGGAATCGAGGGCACTAACTATTTCCTTGATGACGACGGGCACCGTTATCGTACGCCGGAAGAAGCTGAGGAGGCCAATAACAACAAGGATTACGCGAAAACTACGGGTGTGGGCTACCACAATTATCCCTTCCCCCGCTACGGCGACGGCGTAGAGGATGAGACGGGCAGCACGTATACCACCGTGGGTAAGGATTCTGTGATTGCGGAGTATGACGAGGAGCAGAAAGCCGCCTGCGAGGCGTGGAATGCAGAGCTTCTGGTGGATATCTTCCCCCAGGCGTCGGAATTTGAGGTGCCTGCCTTTTCTCCCGTGTGGGCCCTTTCCAAGCCTGTGGAGTTTGACGAGATCGGAAATAAGCTGGACGAGATCGCCCAGGCAGAACTGATCGGCTGCGTGATGGCCAGTGAAGCGGACTTCGACGGCCTGTATGACAAGATGCTGTCCGACCTGGAAGGTTCCGGCATGTCGGATGCGGGACAGATGCTGACGGATATCATCAAAGAAAAGGTGGCTCTGGTTCAGTAAGCAGAAAGGATCTTCTGAATATTTCTTACACTCCTTTTAAGTATAGAGGACAGCGAATAAAAACGTTGTCCTCTTTTTATCTTACTTTTGAATGTGAATGTAAAGAAAATGCTTTACAAACACTTGCAATGCGATATAATAGAAAAAAAGGAGGGATGATCTATGGCGCAGGCCAGCGTAAATTTCCGTATAGATGCGGAGCTAAAAGAAAACGTTGAAGAGATATGTAAAAAAATGGGCATGAACCTTACGACTGCAATAACGGTTTTTTTGACAAAAGTTGCGCAGGAGAGACGGATACCTTTTGAGATCACGGCAGATGCCGATCCGTTTTACAGTGAAAGCAATATCCGCTATCTGGAAAAGAAGATGGAAGATTATAAAGCGGGGCGGCTGAGGCTGGCGGAACACGATTTGATAGATTAGATAACAGGGAGCCGTTATGCAAATTAAGCGTATACAATGGGATTATGATGCCTGGGAGGAATATTGCAAGTGGCAGCAAACGGATCGGTCTGCCCTGAAACGTATAAACCAGCTAATAAAAGATATGCGGAGAAATCCATTTGACGGAATTGGCAAACCGGAGCCGTTAAGAGGGAATTTAAGCGGATTCTGGAGTCGGCGTATAGATGAGGCAAACAGGATCATTTATGCAGTTGAAAAGGAAACGGTTATAGTAATTTCCTGTAAGGGACATTATGAGTAGGTAATACGGATGTGATAGGATAAAGGCTGCAAAGAGGCTGCCGCTGCGGCGGGGTCTCTTTGCAGCCTTTTTGGCGGTGGGATAGCCGCAGGCAGTGATTACCCCATCACCACCGTCACCCGGTATTCTTTTTTCGTTCCGTCAGGGCGGATCAGGCTGCTGTCGGCAGGCCGCCCGTCGATCGTGACAGTGCGGATGCCCTTCTCCACATGATCCGGATTTCGGATCGTGATGTGGATATCCGCGCCCCGGTAACGGCGTGTGATTTCCAGTTCCTCCAGATCCCGGGGCAGGCAGGGATCGATGCGCAGCCCGTCAAATTCCGGCCGGATGCCCAGGATGTACTGGGAGACATTGACGAAGGTCCAGGCGGCGGTGCCGGTGAGCCAGCTGTTTTTTGCTTCGCCGTGTTTCGGCGCGTCTTTGCCCGCCACCATCTGGGAGTAGACGTAGGGTTCCGTGCGGTGGATCTCGCTGATATCCTCGATATAGGCGGGGCAGGTCTTTTTGTAGATCTCAAAGGCCCTGTCGCCCCGTCCGATACAGGTCTCCGCGATGGAGATCCAGGGATTGTTGTGGCAGAAGATCCCTGCGTTTTCCTTGTATCCCGGCGGATAGGAGGAAATTTCTCCCAGGTTTGCATAATAATGGCTGTAGGCAGGCTGCTGCAGCACGATGCCGTAGCGGGTGTCCAGACGCTCCTTGACGGAATCCAGGGCTTTTTGGGCGCAGCCTTCCCGGATGCCGATACCGGCAAGCACACAGAAGCCCTGGGGTTCAATGTAGATCTTGCCTTCTTCACATTCGTCGGAACCAACTTTCCGGCCGTTGGCGTCATAGGCCCGCAGGAACCATTCGCCGTCCCAGCCGGCGTCCAGCACGGTCCGGATCATGGCCTCCACGGCCCGGTCTGCCCGGTCCGCCTCATCCTTGCTGCCCGCAAGACGGCAGATGGCCGCATACTCCCGTCCGTATTTGACGAACATGCCCGCGATGAAGACGGATTCCGCCACCGGACCTTCCGAGGGGCCGAAGGTCTGGAAGGATTCCCCGGGCTCGGTGGAAAAACAGTTCAGGTTCAGGCAGTCGTTCCAGTCGGCCCGGCCGATCAGCGGCAGGCCGTGGGGGCCCAGATGGGTCAGCGTGAAAGTAAAGGAACGCTTTAAATGCTCCATCAGGGGCCGGGCCCTGGCGGGATCGTTGTTGAAATCCACCTGCTCGTCCAGGATGGACAAGTCTCCGGTCTCTTTGATATAGGCGGCCGTTCCGGCGATCAGCCACAGGGGGTCGTCGTTAAATCCGCTGCCGATATCCGCGTTGCCCTTTTTGGTAAGGGGCTGGTATTGATGGTAGGCGCTCCCGTCCTCAAACTGGGTGGCGGCGATGTCCAAAATCCGCTGCCTGGCCCGGTCAGGGATCAGGTGGACGAAGCCCAGAAGATCCTGGCAGGAATCGCGGAAGCCCATGCCCCTCCCGGTGCCCGACTCGAAATAAGAGGCAGAGCGGGACATATTGAAGGTGACCATACACTGATACTGGTTCCAGATATTGACCATGCGGGCCAGTTTTGTATCGGCGCATGTGAGGGTGAACCGGGACAGCAGGCCTTCCCAGTAGTCGGCCAGGGCTTTCAAGGCGCTGTCGATCTTCTCGTCGCTGTCCAGGCGGGAGACGGCGGCCAGGGCCGGCGCTTTGTTGATCACATCCGGGGCTTCCCATTTTTCCTCCGCGGGATTTTCGGCATAGCCCAGAAGGAAGATCAGGCTTTTTTCCTGGCCGGGGGCCAGTGTGACCGTCAGATGATGGGAGCCGATCACGGCCCCGCCGCTGGCTATGGAACAGGAGGCGCGGGCTTCCCGTACGGCCTTCGGGTTTTCCACGCTTCCGTAGGCGCCGAGGAAAACGTCCCTGTCCGTGTCAAAGCCGTCGATATCCGCATTGACCGTGTAGTAGGCGTAGTGGTTCCTGCGTTCCCTGTACTCCGTCTTGTGATAAATCGTAGATCCCGCGACTTCCACTTCTCCCAGACTCAGGTTCCTCTGGAAATTGGCCGCGTCGTCCACCGCGTTCCAGAAACAGAATTCCACGTAAGAGCTCAAGGACAGGGTCTGGCTCTCCCCGGTTTCGTTGCGGAGGATGAGGCGGTTTACCTCACAGGATTCGCCCAGGGGGACAAAGGCGGTGAGGTCGGCCCGAATCCCGTTTTTGGAAGACATAAACCGGCTGTAGCCCAGGCCATGGCGGCACTCATAGGTGTCCAGGGGCGTTTTCACCGGCTGCCAGCCCGGCGTCCAGACGGCGCCGCCATGATTGATAAAGTAGTATCGGCCGTTGGTGTCTGCGGGCACATTGTTGTAGCGGTAACGGGTCAGCCGCAGGAGCTTGGCGTCCCTGTAGAAGCTGTAGCCCCCGCAGGTGTTGGAGATTAACGAGAAAAAGGCCTCGTTTCCCAGGTAATTGATCCAGGGAAGCGGGGTCTGCGGTGTGGAAATGACATATTCCTTCCGCGCGTCGTCGAAGTGTCCGAATTTCATGATGATAAATCCTTTCTTTAAAATATAGAGTTTGCCGGATGCCCGGGAGCCGATGAGGTTTCCGGGCATCTGCCTATTCACGTATTTAATATTGTGATGTCCCGGCCATCATGTCAGCGTGTTCCCGCAGAATGCGCTGCCTGCGGCCTGCGGATTCCTCACTTTCTTTTTCATAGGGAAGAAATATTTTATTCAGTATGCGGCATCGGCAGTAGGCGGTGAATACAAAACCGAAGGTGGACAGGATCATGAGCGCGGCGGACAGGGGGACGAACAGGAGAACGCAGATTGCGGCCGCGTCTATGGCCAGCAGGGCGAAAGTGCCTTTCAGGTTTCTGAGGGCCAATCCCCAGGCGTTTTTTATGGTGCGCATGGGCGTATTGACAAATCTTCCGATCAGGGGGAAGGTGTAGTGGAAAATGACCAGCCACACAACCGCCAGGGCGATCAGCAGGCCGGTGACGGCGGCAGACAGGGGATTTCCCTTCAAGGGCCAGAACAGCAGGTTAAATACCAGCAGGGCACCGGCGGCAAAAAGAATGAGGAAAGAGACGGTGCCTGTCTTAAAATTGCGCCTGAATTCCCGGAAATAGGTGCGCACCAGGTAGCCGTACTCGCCCCGGGATTCTTTGAAGATGACATAGTATAGGGAAGCGACAGCCGTTCCTATGGTAAAGACAGGAAGGCAGGTGACCATAAAGACCATATTCAGCACAATGAAATTGAACACTGTATTGATAAAATCAATAAAAGGATTGAGTTTTCCCGCATTCATGGATGCATCCTCCGTTTTTTATGAAATTCGCCGCGTACGGCTCCCGCCCGGCGCATACCGCGGGACGGGGAATTCCGTAACAGTTCTGCCAGAGGCTGGACTGTTACGGTTATTATGTATTGTAGCTGTAGAGAGCTGATCCGGCTACGGAAGAAAAGTGCGCAGAACTATGTAGAAAATTTGACATGATGCCTGTCAGCTCCCGCCAGATCAATTTCAAACTGTATTTTCGCCGGGATTTGTTGTATACTGATAACGGTTTAGTAAAGGTCGAAGCATTTCCCATGGGACGCCTTCGGTGTACTGCTGAGACTGTAAAAACGTGATATTTGAAAAGTTGTGACGCGTCACAACTTT
>DPJQ01000074.1:8661-9031 GCA_003542935.1 Lachnospiraceae bacterium
GTTGTGACGCGTCACAACTTTTGGTGAGGAGACATCAATGAATGACGAAATTATGTTGTTAAATACGATCAATCATCTTTACGATGATATAAGCGATTTGATAAAACAGAAAAGGAGTGATGTTAAGAACGCTGTTAATAATGCAATGGTATCTTTATATTGGAGAATTGGTGAAAGACTGACGAAAGAACTCACAGGTACGAATAAACCAGAATATGGGAAAAGAGTGGTGTTTGAGATTTGCAAAAGATTATCAGCAGAATACGGAACCGGATTTGACAAGGCGGCAGTTTCCCGGATGATTAATTTTTACCAGGAATTTCCTGATTATGAGAAAGTTGTGACGCTGTCACAACAATTAACATGGTCG
>DPJQ01000287.1:0-6759 GCA_003542935.1 Lachnospiraceae bacterium
GGGCGTGCTGATCAGATCGGAGGGACGTCCCAGCGGCCCCACGAAATCTTCAAAGGAATCTCCGGCTTTAAGAAGCCTCATTTTCATCGTGGATGCACCGATCGGCATAAATACGATCCGTATTGTACCAGCCTCACGGTCATAATCGCAGATCGTCAACGGTATACGCTCGCTGACTTCATCGACCTTTGCAATGATAAACTGGCCGGGCTCGCAATGCTTTGCCACACGGGGGGCTTCCACAATCATGGAATAAATGTTGTCCGCCAGTGTCTCGGACTCTAAGATTTTGTACATAATCTCCTCCTTGGATATTTTCTAACGCCGTGGCGCTGAATACATGGATTATGCGGACTTACGCTGCCATCCCTGGCATTATCCGGAATAGCTGTATGTCTCGCTGGCAGCATAACTGCTCTTGCCCTGGCCATTCACCAGAATAGCATAGAAAGTATGCTCGCCTTTTGGCATCGGTACGGGATCACCGGTATACCGCGTTCCCGTATCGCTGGTCGGCATTTTGTCAAATGAATAATAGGCTGTGCAACCATCCGGTACAATGATCTGGATCTCCGCATCCATACCCCGGATAAATTCACCGGAGCTGGGTGAGATCTGGGGCGGATCAGGCACTGGAAACGCAATCGTATAAGTAAACTGGGCAATATCGCTGGAAATCCCTTTTGCATTAACAGCAATGGCCTGTACGACAGTGACTCCTTCTTCATCCAGGCGGATCGGCCCGTCAAATACCCGGGATTTCTCGTCAGGTATGCTGCCGTCCAACGTATAGTATATCACACTTCCTTCCTCGCCGGATAGGGAAAATGTCTGGTAATCGTCATATTCTCCCTGCTCGAGGTCCGATGTGGGCATTTCACTGATGTAATCGGCAAACTGCGCCCGTATATTTTTGTCACCGCTGCCAGAGAGCAGTGATTTAATTGCATCTGTATCCTTTTGCCCTTCATATATCCGGATCAACAGTTCATACGCCGGAGCATTGTTCGGATACAGGCCGATGATTTTCTGCAGGGCCGATACAGCTTTATCTGTTTCCTGCTGTTCTATCAGTATTCTGGCTTTTAAAAGCCAGGCGTCCGCGTCCTCGGCTTCCAGGCCTATAGCTTTCTGCACACGGTCATATGCCTGATCGTAATTCTGGTCCGCATAAGCTTTTTCTGCGCGTTTCATCTGATAGTCATAAGAATTCTCATTTTGATACTGTATATTCAGACGCAAAACACCGTAAACAATTGCCGCAGCTACCACAAACGTGATCAGAACAGCCAGCTGTATTCTGCGTTTCTTTTGCTTTTTCTGTTCAGCTCTTCTCATGCGGGAAACACGGTAGATCTCCTCCGGGCCGTCGAGCTGACCTGTAAGATCCTGATTTTTCTTCTTTTTATCTTTTTTTCCCAGATGTTGGTCAAGGAAGTCGCCAAACACCTGGTAATCGGATACCAACTGCACTTCTGTGCCGCAGCGCGGGCATATCAGCACCCCGTCATCCAGGGGAAAACCGCATTTTTTACATTCCATAGCTTATCGCCCCTTCCATTTGGATTATCTATCTACAAATTTTCAAATTCTTCCATAGTCATCAGAACTTTTCTCGGTTTAGTGCCTTCTTCTCCTGTGACTACCCCAGCCTCACAGAGCTGATCCATGATTCTTGCAGCTCTGTTAAATCCGATTTTAAACATTCTCTGCAGCATACCGATGGAGGCTTTGTCCTTTTCGATGATAAATCTTCCTGCTTCGCCAAAAAGTGAATCTCTGTCGGATTCCGCAGAAGTCGTGCCGCCTACGGTGGTGTTAGTGATCTTTTCGGATATGGATTCATCGTAAGATACCGGTTCCCGATCCGCCGTCAGGAAATCTACGACAGCGCCCACTTCTTTATCGGACACAAAACTGCCCTGCAGTCTGGCCGGTTTCGGATAACCCTGGGGATAAAAAAGCATATCGCCTTTGCCCAGAAGCTTTTCGGCTCCCACCATGTCCAGAATGGTACGGGAGTCCACACCGGAGCTGACTGCGAAAGCCACCCTTGAAGGCATGTTGGCTTTGATCAGCCCGGTAATAACGTTTACCGACGGGCGCTGGGTGGCAATGATCAGATGAATACCCGCGGCTCTGGCAAGCTGGGCCAGACGGCAGATCGCGTCTTCCACCTCCTTGGAGGCAACCATCATCAGATCCGCCAGCTCGTCCACGATCACAACGATCTGCGGCATTTTCACCGGTTTATCCTCGTCCTCCACATTTTCAATGGCTTCCACTTTTTTGTTGTAGCCTTTCATATCACGGACATTGTACTTGGCAAATTTGTTATAACGGTCTTCCATCTCCGCGACGGCCCAATTCAGGGCTCCTGCCGCTTTTTTGGGATCCGTAACCACCGGGATCAGCAGATGGGGAATACCGTTATAGACACTTAGTTCCACCACCTTGGGGTCGATCATAATCAGCTTGACTTCGTCCGGACGGGCCTTGAACAAAATACTCATAATCAGCGTATTGATACATACCGATTTTCCCGAACCTGTGGCACCGGCAATCAAAAGATGGGGCATTTTTCCGATATCAGTGATCACCGGCTGCCCGGCAATATCTTTACCTACGGCAAAAGCCAGACGGGAGTCAAATTGCTTGAACTGCGGAGTATCCAGAAGATCCCGCAGATAAACGGCGCTGTTTGTCTCGTTGGGAACCTCGATCCCCACAGCCGCTTTACCGGGGATAGGCGCTTCGATACGGATATCGGCCACGGCCAGATTTAACTTGATATCATCGGCCAGGTTCACGATACGGCTGACCTTGACGCCCTGCTCCGGCTGCAGTTCATAACGGGTCACGGTGGGGCCGCAGCTTGCATTGGTCACAGTGACTTTGACACCGAAACTTTTCAGCGTACTTTCGAGTTTCTGCGCCGTTTCGTACAACTTCTGGTCACTGTCGCCGCCCTTCCCCTTTCTGCTTTTCTGCAACAGGGTCATGGGCGGAAATTTATATTCTTCCTGTACCGGCTCCTGATCTGCAATCTCCGAGAGAATCTCCTGGCTTTGCTGATGCTTCTCCTTTTCCGTCATTTTTTTTGGTTTCTTTATTTCCCCGGGAACAGTCTCCGGTTCCTGCTCTGTTTCCACCGGGGGGCATTCTATAACCGGGGCCGGATCCACCGGCGACAGGGGGCGCTCGATATGAAATTCCGGTTTCTTTTCGGGTACAGGTTCCGGTTCCTGTATAATCTCTGACGAAACTCTCTTTTCCGATTCCACGCGGAAATCATCCATGGAAGCAATTTTTGCTTTTTTCGGACTTTCTTCTGTTTCCCGCTGCGGTGCGGACGGTTTTTCTCCGCTGTGCTTCAGATCCGTCAGTTCAAAATTTACGCCGGACTGAGACTGTTCCTTTCTGTGCGCCCGCTCTTCCTGACGGAGATTTTTTCTCGCATTGCTGTGGTCCCGGCGTCCCTGAGCCATCTCCTTCTGTCTTTTCTGCACCGTTCGAACTGCTTTTTCGCTGCCGTTTTTGATTGGCTCAAGGAAAGATCTGCGGGTCAAAAGAACCAGGCTGATGATCATCCCGGCAGTCATCAATATGTAAGCGCCGGATTCGCCCACGATATAGCTCAGCCCTTTCGCCAGCAGGCCCCCGGCCATACCGCCGCACAGATGCTCATTGACGGCCGCTTTGTACAGTTCCAGTGCGCTGTCTGCCGTGTTTCCCGCAAAAAGCAACTGAGACATGCCGCATATACATAAAAACAAAACCAACAGGCTGCCATTCAGGCGGAACTTATCCCCCAAAGGTTTATTTCCGAGCCCCAGCCTGATAAGTACGAAAAACAAAATGGGGAACACATATCCCATAAGACCGAACAGTCCGAAAAAGAACGAGGCACACAGATTCCCCACCACGCCGCAAATACCAAATGTGCTTAAAAACAGGATCAGGCAGACAGCCAGAGCAAACCATAGTATACATTCTCTGACAAAGAGATCCTGTTTTTTCTTCCGTGACGGTCCCCTGCGTCTTGAAGAAGTTGTGCCCTTTCTCTGAATTTTCTTCTTTGTTGCCAAATATACCTCCTTGCCGCCGCTCTGCGGTGTACGCAGTTTGTCATCCCACGATAGCGAAATGGCATCCGATGGAAAATATGCCCGCCAGCAAACAGTAGACGGCAAACAGCGTCATTTTTCTTTCCAATACCAGATTCAGGCACCAGCGGATGATGAGCATGCTGACGAATGCGGAAAAAACAAACACAGCCGCATAGCTACCCAGAAGTGTCCAGGAAAAACCGTCCGCAAAAAGCCCCGGGCATTTCCGTATAAAAGCTCCCAGCAGTATCGGCATGGACAAAAACAGAGAACATTTAAGCGCCGCTTTTTTTGTCATGCCCAAAAGCAGAAAGACGGACAATGTCAGGGCAAACCTGGATACACCCGGGAAAACTGCTCCGCCCTGGCAGGTACCGACCACAAGGATCTCCCACACATGCAGTTCCCGCGGAACCCTCTCTCCTTTGGGAAGAAACGTGGAAACCAGCAAAAAAACGGCAGAAAACAAAAAACCGATGCCGACGGCCAGGTAGCTGTCAACCACAGCCTCTGCCAGGTTTCCCAAAAACAGTCCAAAAATCACGGTAGGAATATTGCCCAGCGTTACCAGGAGGGCCAGTTTACCGTAATTGGAGTGAAATAGCCATTTATAACGGCTGGTATCTCCGTACATTTTATTGTGATACCAGATACGGATATTTTCTATGATCCCCGCAGGGGTACGCAGCAGCTTTGCCGTGATCTTTCTGACATCTTTCGTATAAAACCTGATAACCGCCACCAGACTCCCCAAATGTGCCAGGGTCGCCACTGACAGGCAAGATGGCATATCCACTTCCAGAAGCTTATAAAACAGCACCAGATGTCCGGCGCTGCTTACCGGAAAAAATTCAAAGATTCCCTGTATAATTCCCAACAGAATCGACTCCAGCATAAACATATGTAAACCTTATCTTCCGTAATATTTCTGTACTCTATCAAAACCAGTAAAATATTATAACACAATTGCGCCCTGTATACAATCACCGTTTTTGCTTCGTTATACAGGGCGCAGGCAGTATCGGGATTACTTTTTCTCTCTCATCAGTTCATACAATTTTGCCAGGGCCTGACTGATTCCTCCTACTTCGTCAATGATTCCCTCGCGAACTGCATCATCTCCGTCCAGCATGGTTCCTACGTCTTTGACCAGTGTGGAAGTATCCAGCATCAGCTCCTCGATCCGTTTCCGGGTGATCCTGGAATGCTGTTCGATAAATCCGGTGATCCGATCCTGGGTTTTTTCCAGATTTTTGTAAGACTGCATCACACCGATAAACATGCCGTTGGAACGCACCGGATGAATGACCATCGTGGCACTGGGAACAATAAAAGAATAATCCGCCGATACTGCCAGGGGGACGCCGATGGAATGGCCGCCGCCGAGCACAAGAGACACCGACGGCTTGCTCAGGGACGCGATCATCTCGGCGATGGCGAGGCCCGCTTCCACATCGCCGCCCACCGTATTTAAAAGAACCAGCAGTCCCTCTACCCTCTCGTCGTCCTCCACCATAGCCAGACGCGGCAAGATATGCTCATATTTCGTGGTCTTGGCCCTGTCGCCAAGGGATTCATGGCCCTCCACCTCGCCGGTGATGGACAGCAGATAGATTTTTCCTTTCAATTCGGATATATTTTCTGATTTTACTTCCTGATCCTGTTCCATTTGAGAAACCTCCGTCTTTATCTTTTCCGTCAGTATCTGCAAATGAATGGAAAATCATACATGGGCGTTAAAAAACGCATAGAAAAGCAGAAAACCTGCCAAAGCGTTTTTCATACGCTTTCATCAGGTTTTCTGCTGTCTAAGAAAATAACGCTTCCCTGTTAATTATTCATCCCAGTTATGGTAGACGTCCTGTACATCGTCGTCATCATCGAGAAGATCCAGAATCTTCTGCAGATTTTTGAGATTCTCATCGTCCGTGACTTCCACATAGTTCTGCGGGATCAGCGTCACATCCGCTTCCGCCATCTCCACGCCTTCTTTCTCCAGCGTCTCGCGGACCGCCGAAAAATCATCGGGGGCAGTAATGATCTCAAAGCAGTCTTCCTCCTCCGAAAAATCTTCCGCTCCGGCGTCCAGCGCCATCATCATGAGGTCATCGGCATCCATCTCAAACTCTTCTTTGTCTACGATGATGCGGCCCTTCTCTTCAAACATGAAGGATACGCAGCCCGGCGTGCCCATGGTTCCCTTACCTTTCGTGAAAGCGCTCCTCACATTGGCGGCCGTGCGGTTTTTATTATCGGTCAGCGTCTTTACGATAACGGCTACACCGCCGGGGCCGTACCCCTCATAAGTGATGGTCTCGTAATTATTGGCGTCACTGTCTCCGGCTGCTTTTTTGATGCCGCGCTCGATGGTATCATTGGGTACGTTGTTGGCTTTGGCTTTGGCAATCACGTCCCGCAGCTTACTGTTGCTGGAGGGATCCGCGCCGCCTTCCTTCACCGCCACAACGATCTCACGGCCGATCATGGTAAATATCTTACCTTTTTTTGCATCGTTTTTCTCTTTTTTGTGCTTTATATTTGCAAATTTTGAATGTCCTGACATCCTCCGCCACTCCTCTTCTCTCTAAAAGTATAGTGAACGACAAAAATTTTTGCTTTTGTCGTTCGCTGCGCCGATTTTTGCTGCGTG
>DPJQ01000287.1:7070-10936 GCA_003542935.1 Lachnospiraceae bacterium
AAACGCAGATATTTCCTTGCAAAAATCGTGCGCATCCCCCGGAGGGGTATAGTAAACGACAAATTATTTTGTCGCTTACTATAATTTCTTATATTTTTCTCTGGGTAAATATAGCATTTTCAGGGGCATTCGTCAAGAACCGTTATGTAGGAAGCTCCAGACTGATGCATAAAGCCTTGTTCACCTGTCTCAGGATTTCCTGGTCCAGATGGCAGACTTTATCTTTCAGGCGCTGCTTATCAATGGTTCTCAACTGCTCCAGCAATATGACCGAATCCCTCACAATGGCATAAGACGAGGCGTCAATCTCGATATGGGTCGGCAGCTTCGCCTTGTTCATCTTGGAGGTGATGGCCGCACAGATCACAGTAGGGCTGTGTTTGTTGCCTACGTCGTTCTGAATGATCAGCACAGGACGTATACCCCCCTGCTCACTGCCCACCACGGGCCTTAGATCCGCATAAAATATATCTCCTCGTTTTATTACCACAAATCTCACACTCCGATTCATCAATATAGAAATGTAACTGTCCGTTTCCGTACAATTACCAGTATTTTGTAACTGTTCAGTTTTATCACAGTTACAATGCAAAATCCGATTTAAACCGTCTTTGGCGATGGGATTTCACACACCTGAATCATGTTCTTACGGTTTCAGCAACACACCGAAGGCGTCCCGTGGGGAGTACTTCGACCTGTGCTGAACAGTTACAGTATTTCCAATTTTCTCCGGTGTATGCAAAAATGCAGCAGATTAATACCGCCTTTCCTCTATAATTTTTCCATGACGCAGATACAGACGGGGCACGCGCTTGTTGATATCGCAGACCAGCTCATAATTGAACCGTCCCGACAGGCCGCCCAGTTCCTCGGCGGACAGATATTCCTCACCGTCCCTGCCAAGAAGTGTCACCTCGTCAAATTCACCGGCTTCCGGTATATCGGTGATGTCCACCATAAACTGATCCATGCAGATACGGCCCCGGATCGGCGCCCGTTTGCCTCGGATCAGCACCTGCCCCTTATTTGACAGGCTGCGGGGGTAGCCGTCGGCGTAACCCACAGGAACCGTAGCTATACGTGTGGGCCTGTCCGTCACAAAGGTACCGCCATAGCTGACAGCCACTCCCGGCTCCACCCATTTTACATATGTAATATGGCTCTTTAATTCCATAGCCGCCCGCAGCCGCACCGGTTCCCGCCGGACCTCATCAGAAGGCAAAAGGCCGTAGAGACTGATACCGGCCCGTACCATGTTCTGATTTGCCTCGCGAAACTGCATGATGGCGGCGCTGTTGCTGCAATGTTTAAGCGGGATATGGATATCTGCCTCCTCCAATTTGGATCCAAAGTCCCGGAAACGGGTAAGTTGTATCCGTGCGGGATCCAGGGAAGTTTCGTCGGCTCTGGCAAAATGAGTAAATATCCCCTCCAGTTCCAGCCCGGGGAGGCCGGCAATGCGCCGGATCGCTTCCACACTCTCATCCGTGTCCGAAAAGCCAATCCGGGTCATACCGGTATCCACGGCCAGATGGCAATAGATTGTACGGCCTGTCCGCACGGCCGTATCGGACAGCTGGCGGGCCATATCCTCTTTGAAAACTGCCGGACGGATCTGTTTTTCCGCGATATCCCGATAATGTCCGGGAAATGCAAAGCCCAACAGCAGAATCGGTTTTTGTATGCCGGCATTCCGAAGAGCCAGTCCCTCCTCCACCGTGGCTACGGCAAATCCCCATATATAAGAGTACGGCTCCACCAGCCGGGCGATCGGCACGGCACCGTGACCGTAGCCGTCCGCCTTGATCACGGCGGTCATCTTTGTTCCCGGTTCGATATTCTCATGCATGGAGGCAAAATTGGCCTCCACGGCATCGAGATCAATCTTTGCGTATACTCTGCTGTGTTCCATCATTTTTTCTCCCTGCGGTTTTTACCGCATGTCCTGTTGCTTCCCTGCCGGTTTTGTTCCTAAAGCCGCACGTTTCGCGGACAGACATTATGACCCGGCCGAGACGGGAACAGATGTCCATTGCCATCAGAGAGGCCTCCCCCAGTTCTTCCGCCGCCAGATCCCCGGCACAGGCATGTAAAAGTACGCCCACAGACGCTGCGTCCGCCGGAGTAAGACCGGAACCCAGGCAGCCCAGGATCGTTCCGGTCAGCACATCACCGCTGCCGGCGGTAGCCATACCGCTGTTCCCCAGAATATTGAGCCGTGTGCCGCCGTCAGGCAGGCCGATGACGGTATGGGCATCCTTCATGACCACGACGGCCCCGGTCTCTTTTGCCAGGACGGCGCTGTGACCCAGCGGGTCTTCCTTTAATTGCCGCAACGGGATTCCCGTAAACCGGCTCATCTCCCCCAGGTGGGGCGTCAGGATCACCGGGGCACGGCCTGAGGTAAGCCAATCTCTGTGACTGCTCAAAATATTCAGTCCGTCGGCGTCAATAACTATGGGTTTGTCCGTCTTTTCCAGTAAAGCCTGTACCAGGGCTGCGGCCCGCTCCCCTGTTCCCAGGCCGGGGCCGATACCGATATAGTCGGCCCATCGGATCCCGCCGTCAAGCTGTGAGAGCCAGTCCCCCCCGTCGTAACAGGAAACCATGGCCTCCGGCAAAGCAGCGGCCAAAATCTCCCTGTTCTCCCGCACTGTCAGCACCTTGACCATCCCGGCTCCGGCACGAAAGGCGGCGGAAGCACACATGTAGAGGGCACCGTAAATATCTTTTGATCCCGCAATGATCAGAATTTTACCGAATGTCCCTTTATTTCCGTCCGCCATACGGGGCGGAAGCCGCCGAAGGTCAGAATGTTCCAAAAGCCGCATATCCGGCTCATACGCTTCCGCTGTCTCGTAGATCCCCACATCGGCCAGATGCACCCGCCCCGCGCAGGAAGCGCCGGGATACAGCAGACAGCCGGGCTTGTGAAAAGCAAAAGTCACCGTCTCATCCGCCCGAACGGCATGTCCCATGATCTGTCCCGTGCTGCCATTGACTCCCGATGGAATGTCCACCGAGAGCACCCGCGCCGGGGAAGTATTGACTGCCTCGATCCATTCGGCATATTTCCCGCTCACCGGCCGGGACAATCCCGTACCAAACAATGCGTCTATGATGGTAGTATATTCACACCATGCCGGATTCTTAACCACTTTTACGGAATAATTTTCCGCAATTTTCCATTGTCGGGCCGATTCTGTAGTAAAATGTTCCGGATTCCCTGCCAGACACAGCTCCACATCCACTTTGCGGATTGTCAGCATCCGGGCCACAGCCATGCCGTCGCCGCCGTTATTGCCGCTGCCACAGAGTACCAGCACCCGTCTCGTGTCAAACGCACCGTCCATTAAATGTCTATAAACGGCCTCGGCAGCTTTTTCCATCAATACCATAGCCGGCATCTGCATCACGTCGATCGTGTAGCGATCCGTTTCCTGCATTTGCCGGCTGTTCAAAATTCTTTTCATATAAAAATTCCCCTGCTACTCTTCCGATTGCCAGCGATCCATGTTTAATTTGCAGGACAGCTTCATAAGACTCTCGGAAAGGTGCACATTCTCAATGATAATATCCTTTGGAAACAGCAGGTTCAGATCCACATGGGCAAAGTTCCAGATGGCCCGAATACCATGATTCACCAAAAGTTTGGCCACCTCGGCTGCCTCGTCCCGGGGAATGGTCAGGGCTGCGATCTCCACATCGTGCTTTTCCAAAAAGTCCGCCAACTGTCCCACATACTGGATCACGCACTGGCGTACCTGCATCCCCACCAGATTCGGATTACGGTCAAAGACGCCGATCACGCGGAAGCCCCGTTTCTCAAACCGCACATAATTGGCCAGCGCCTGTCCCAGACGGCC
>DPJQ01000165.1:0-243 GCA_003542935.1 Lachnospiraceae bacterium
CGATGATGCGGCCTGCGCCATTGCCCGGGCCATGAATGCGGAGAAACTGGCTTTCCTGACAGATATTGAGGGTGTATACCGGGATGCGGACGATCCCTCCAGCCTGATCTCGGAGCTGACTGTCTCCGAGGCGGGAAAACTGATTGCAGGCGGCGGTATCAAGGGAGGGATGCTCCCCAAGCTGCAAAACTGCGTGGACGCTATCGCCAATGGGGTGAACCGGGTGCATATCCTGGACGGAAG
>DPJQ01000165.1:540-768 GCA_003542935.1 Lachnospiraceae bacterium
CGGGTGCATATCCTGGACGGAAGGATATCCCACTGTCTCCTTCTCGAAATTTTTACCAACAAAGGTATCGGTACGGCGATCCTGCGGGACGCGGAGAGCAAATATTACAGAGAGGGATAGAACATGAGTATGCAGGAATATATGGACAAAGCGGAGCAGTATGTACTGCACACCTATAACCGTTTTCCCGTAGTTCTGGAGCGGGGCGAAGGTGTGTATCTCTATGAT
>DPJQ01000165.1:1108-1313 GCA_003542935.1 Lachnospiraceae bacterium
GTATCTGGATTTTGCCGCGGGTATCGCGGTGTTTGCGCTGGGATATAAAAATGAAGCGTATAATCAGGCGTTGAAGGACCAGATCGACAAGGTAATTCATACCTCAAACCTGTATTACAACGTGCCCATGGCCCGGGCCGCCGAAAAGCTGGCCACCGCCTCCGGTATGGATAAGGTCTTTTTTACCAACAGCGGTACGGAGGCC
>DPJQ01000165.1:1612-9975 GCA_003542935.1 Lachnospiraceae bacterium
TACCAACAGCGGTACGGAGGCCATCGAGGGCGCGATCAAGGCGGCCAGAAAATATGCCTGGCTGAAAGACAGCGGTACGGATCATGAGATCATTGCCATGAAAAATTCTTTCCATGGCAGAAGCCTTGGGGCTTTGTCGGTGACGGGCAATACCCATTACCAGGAGCCATTCAAACCGCTGATCGGCGGCATCCGATTTGCGGATTTTAACGATCTGGAGAGCGTGAAGGCCCAGGTGACGGACAAGACCTGTGCGGTGATTTTGGAAACGGTGCAGGGCGAGGGCGGTATTTATCCGGCTGATCCGGCATTTTTGCGGGGGTTGAGAGAGCTCTGCGATGGGCGGGATATCCTGTTGATTTTTGACGAGATCCAGTGCGGTATGGGCCGTACCGGGGAATGGTTTGCCTGGCAGGGCTACGGCGTGAAGCCGGATATCATGACGACGGCCAAGGCCCTGGGCTGCGGCATGCCGGTGGGCGCATTTGTGCTGAATGAGAAAACGGCCAAAGCCTCCCTGGTTCCGGGAGACCACGGTACCACCTACGGCGGCAACCCACTGGCCTGTGCGGCGGTGTGTGCGGTATTCGATCAGTATGAGAAACTGGGTATCCTTGAGCATGTGCGGAATATCACCCCCTATCTGGAAAAAAGGCTGGATGAATTGGCGGAAAAATCGGATTATGTGGCCGCCCGGCGGGGGAAAGGTCTGATGCAGGGGCTGGTGATCCGGGAAAAAACCGTGGGCCAGGTGGTGAACGAAGCACTTGCGGAAGGGCTGCTGGTGATCTCGGCGGGCAGCGACGTGCTGCGTCTGGTGCCGCCGCTAGTCATCACTGAAAAAGATGTGGATGAGATGATCGGGATCTTAGAGACATGCCTGTTGTGATAGCAGTAGATTTCAGGGAAATTTTATGGTAGAATGTGGTTGTTCCATTAAATTTTGCGGCGTTTTTTAGTAAAAAGCGCCGCTGTATTTTTTGTAGAGAGGAGAGACAATGCAAAGAGAGAAAGAGATAAGGCGGGGAGTGTTCCTTGCGGCTGTATGCCTGGTGATGGCGTTTATCATCCTGCTGCCCGAACGGGTTTTGGCAGAGACGACGGGATTTTATGAGTGGAAGACAATCAATGGCGGGAAAGAAGTGGAGATCACAAAGTATACCGGCGGCGAGCAGGTGGCAAAGATTCCGTCAAAACTGGACGGGAAACCGGTGACATCCATCGGCGTTAGTGCGTTTTCGGAAAATAAATTTATTGAACAGGTTGAAATTCCTGATACTGTTAATCACATCAGTGTCGGAGCATTCGACCAAAGCGGGTTGAAGTCAATAAAAATTCCGGACAGTGTGACATCAATTTATGACTGGGCATTCAATGGATGCGAAAACCTGGAAACGATCGATTTTGGAGACGGTATCGAAGAACTGGGAAATATATGCGAGAGATGTCCTAAATTGAAAAATGTCAGGATTGGGAAAAGGGTAAAGGTTTTGCACGATACATTCCAGAATGACACAGGGCTGGCATCCATAACCATTCCAGGTAATGTAAAACGGATTGACGCTGCGTTTAACGGCTGTACCGGTCTTACATCCGTAGACCTGCAGGAGGGGATTGAGGTCATTGGCAGATCTGCCTTTGCCCGGTGCGGATTGCGGTCAGTAAAGCTTCCCGACAGCCTTACATCCCTGTCTTATGTCTCAGGATATTCTTTCAGTGAATGTAAAGATTTGGTATCGGTGACGATTGGAAGAGGCCTGGATGCGGTTGCAGACGATACATTTCGCGACTGTACCAGCCTTACTTCCATAGTCATCCCTTCCAATGTCCGCTGGATTGGATCAGATGCTTTTTGGGGGTGTAAGGCGCTTGCCCGTGTTGATTTTGCCAAAGGCTTGGAGAATATAGGTTCTTCTGGCTTTGGTTATTGTCCGTCTTTAACAGAGGTGATACTGCCCGGGACGTTGACAGGGGTGGAGGGAAACGCATTTAATGGCAATGATAATCTTAAAACGGTTACGATACCGAAAAGCGTAACGGAAATTGGAGACTATGCGTTTGAGAAGGACGTGACGGTTCGGGGCTGGTCGGGTTCCTATGCGGAGAAATATGCGTCGAAGAACAAACTTGCGTTTACGGCCCTTCCGGATGTCCCGGCCACATCCTTTGTAGTAGATCAGGCCGCTGTCCAGATGAAAATCGGGGATACATATTCCCTGAGCTACACTCTGTCGCCCTCCGATACAACGGATACGGTTTTATGGGAATCTTCTGACAAGGAGATTGTGGATGTAACCGCTCTCGGAAAGCTGATAGCGGAGAATGAAGGCAGTGTAAATATTATCGCCACGACCTCCAACGGCATCCGCCGGACGCTGACCGTGGTAGTGCAGCCGGCGCCAAAGACAATGACGTTTGCCAAAACCAAAGTGTCCGTGCAGAGGGGAAAGACCTACACACAGACGGCAAAGCTGGAAAACGGCCGTACGGATTTTGCTGTTTCCTATGAGAGCAGCGATTCGTCCGTGGCCTCTGTGGATGCAAAAAGCGGCGAAGTGACAGCGAAAAAAGTGGGTACGGCCACGATCACGGCTTCTATTTCTACGGGCCTGAAAGCCAGCTATACGATCACGGTCACGGAGCCGGCAAAGATTAAGTTCACGCAGAGCAAACTGACCATCGGCGTCAAAGAGCGCGTAGGTCTTAAGATCAAACCGTCGGCAAAGGTGGCTTATACAAGCAGCAGGCCTGATGTGGCCTCTGTGACAGGCAGCGGAAAGGTCACCGGTAAAAAGACCGGAAAAGCGGTCATCACGGCGAAGGCTTCCGACGGCAGAGCGGCCAAATGCACGGTGACAGTTAAGAAGGCACCGAAAAAACTGAAACTAAGTAAAACAACATTGACACTGAAAAGAGGAAAATCTTATACGCTGAAACCCAAGTTCACCGGCGGCTCCTACAGCTATAAAATCACATGGAAATCTTCAAAGAGATCCGTGGCGACAGTAAACAGTAAGGGCAAAGTGGTGGCGAAGAAAAAGGGCGATGCCACCATTACGGCGAAGACTTTCAACGGAAAAAAAGCAGTGTGCAGAGTGACCGTGAAATAAAGTTCGAGTTTGATTACTTTCTGTTTTTTTGAATATATACTTACAAATTTCTGAATTTTCTGGTAAAATAATAGAGGAAGTTTGCCATACAGCGATTGAGCTGTGCGCTGTATGGGAACAATCCGGATAAGAAAGACGGCGCGGCCATGGCCGCGCATCGGGCCGGGACGTGTGTTGTGGGACGTCCCTGGCGGAAACCCGTACAGGCTCCTGAAAAGGGAGCTGCCGGCTGCGGACGGCCCGCGGTGACAGGCGATTATCAGAAAGGATTGGAATATGTTCGAAAAAGGAGAATATCTGGTATATGGAACCCACGGCATATGCAAAGTGGAGGAGGTCACTCATCCGCTGATGAAAACGGCTGACAGGGAACGGCTCTATTATGTCCTGCAGCCCATCTACGCGAACGGCAATAAAATCTATGTGCCTGTGGACAATCTGCGGGGGAATCTGCGCAGAGTGATTACAAAGGAAGAATGTGCGGCGCTTCTGGATCTGATCCCCAAGCTGGAGGCCCTCCTGGTGGATAACGAAAAGCAGCGGGAGCAGGTATACAAGACTGCTATGCTGAGTAATGACTGCCGGGAGTGGGTAAAGATTATCAAAACCATTTATCTGCGCAGGAATCAGCGCATGTCCCAGGGAAAGAAGATGACCCTGGTGGACGAACGGTATCTGCGGATGGCGCAGGATAATCTGTATGGCGAGATGTCCTTTGCTTTGGGCGAAGATAAAGAGGAGATGGAGTCCTATATCAAAAATCATGTGGAACAAATGAACGCAGTCTGAAGGCGTAACATTTTACTCCGGAATACCCCGGAAAAAATGGTGGCGGGGATTGACAAGCCGCCTTTATTGTATTAAATTATTGTTAGTGAATTGCACAAAAAAGGTTGACTAGTGCCAGTGAAAACTGGCACTATTTATGCCTTGGGTATGCAGTTTCTGAAAAACAAATCCCCTGGAGGAAATGATGAAAAGAGCAAGTGGACTACTGCTTCCGATTACGAGCCTGCCGTCGCCCTATGGTATCGGTTCGTTATCAAAAGAAGCATATGAGTTTGTGGACATGCTGGTCAAGGCCGGACAGCGCTACTGGCAGATACTGCCTTTAGGCCCTACAGGATACGGGGATTCGCCGTACCAGGCCTTTTCCACTTTTGCGGGCAGTCCTTATCTGATCGATCTGGAAGCGTTGGTGGAGGAGGGATTCCTGACCCGGGAGGAATGCGAGGCCTGTGACCTCGGCGATAATCCGAACTATGTGGATTATAATAAACAGTATACCAACCGTATGCCCCTGCTGATGCAGGCGTATAAGCACAGCAGGATAGGGGAGAATCCGGAATTCCGGCAGTTTGTCAAGGAAAATGAATGGTGGCTCAAAGATTATGCTCTGTATATGGGCGTAAAAAAATGCTTCAAGGGCCTGTCCTGGAGCGATTGGGCCCAGGATATCCGTCTGCGTTGGGGATATTCTCTGGATTACTACTACAGAGAGTGCGCCGAGGAGATCGAGTTCCGGGAGTTTTTGCAGTTTGAATTTTATAAACAGTGGATGAAGCTGAAGAAATATGCTAACAGCCAGGGGATTCAGATCATTGGAGACCTTCCGATCTATGTGTCTTTTGACAGCGCCGACGCGTGGGCCCACCCGCAGCTTTTCCAGTTTGACGAGGAGAATTATCCGGTGGCGGTGGCCGGTGTTCCGCCGGATGCCTTTTCCGATACTGGACAGCTCTGGGGCAATCCGCTGTACCGGTGGGATTACCACAGAGGCACCGGATATGAGTGGTGGATCAGCCGTATGCGCCATGCCTACAAACTGTATGATGTGATCCGTATCGATCATTTCCGTGGTTTCGATGAATATTTTTCTGTTCCCTACGGTTCCGCCACGGCGGCAAACGGGCACTGGGAGAAGGGGCCGGGGCTGGAACTTTTCGAGGCAATGAAACGGGCCCTGGGTGAGCGGGAACTGATTGCCGAGGATCTGGGCGTGATTACGCCGTCAGTGGAAAAGCTGGTGCGTGACAGCGGTTTCCCGAATATGCGGGTGTTGGAGTTTGGGTTTGAACCGGATGAACCCAACTGTCCCCATATGCCCCATCGTTTTGATACAAACTGCGTGGTGTATACCGGCACCCACGACAATGAGACGCTGGTGGGCTGGTACAGGAATCTGTCCCCGAAACGGCGGAAATACGTGCAGGAATACCTTCAGCGTGCCTGCGGCAGGCAGGATGCCCTTCACTGGGATATCATCCGGCTGGCCATGATGAGCAGCGCCAATCTGTGTGTATTCCCGCTGCAGGATATCCTGGCCAGGGGCAATGAGGCGAGGATGAATCATCCCTCAACCTTGGGCACCAACTGGCAATGGCGTGTCAGGAAAGGAGAATTTACCGAAGATCGGATGGAGAAGCTCCGCCGGATGACGGAGTACAGCTATCGCCTCGAATAAGCGGTATGGAGATAAATAGGGGCGGCAGGTATTTTGTATTGCATCCTTGTGACCCAAGATGTAGAAAATGAGACCGATAGATAAAGGAGCAGAAAATACATGAGAGAACGACCGGTTGTGATAAACGAATTGGACACTATTGATTATCAGATCATTTATATGCTGCAGAAAAATGCCAGGGCATCGGCAAAGGAAATTTCCGACCGGGTGCTGCTTTCCTCCACGGCGGTGGCGGCGAGGATCGACAGGCTGATGCAGCGGGGAATCATTACCGGATTTACAGTCCGTCTGAATGCCGGAAATCTGGGCTATAAGGTCAGGGCTTTTATCAGCCAGAAACTGGATTGGCAGCAGAAAGAAGCATTTTACTCGATGATACAGGATACGCCCAATGTGATGGGATGCCATAGCGTGACAGGGGAATATGATATATTAATGGAGACAATTTTCAGGGATACGGTGGAGCTGGATGCTTTTATCGGCAGCCTGCAGCCTTTCGGTCCCACAAAGACCCGGATCGTATTCTCATCGGCGGTGGACTACCGGGAGGAGTATATACGGGCGATGGAGTAATGGGTGTATTGCGTGCCGCAGGAAAAAGATGGAGGGCCGGATGGAAGATCAATTTTCGAGAACCCGGATGCTTCTGGGGGATGAGGGAATGGAACGGCTTAAAAAAGCCCGGGTTGCCGTGTTCGGGATCGGCGGCGTTGGCGGTTACGCGGTGGAGGCGTTGGCGAGAAGCGGCGTGGGCGCTCTGGAGCTGGTCGATAAGGATACGGTCAGCATAAGCAACCTGAACCGGCAGATCATCGCGCTGCACAGTACCATCGGCCGTTATAAAACCGAGGTCATGAAAGAACGCATCCTGGATATCTGTCCCGGGACGGAGGTTGCGGTTCACAATTGCTTTTTTCTGCCGGAAAATGCGGGGCAGTTTGACTTTTCCCGGTACTCTTATGTGGTGGACGCGGTGGATACGGTGACGGCCAAGCTGGAGATCATTCTGCGGGCGAAAGCGGCAGACGTGCCGGTGATCAGCGCCATGGGAGCGGGGAATAAGCTGGATCCCGCCCGGTTTCAGGTAACGGACATCTACAACACTAAGATGTGCCCTTTGGCGAAGGTGATGCGGCGGGAGCTGAAAAAGAGGGGGGTAGAGAACCTGAAAGTGGTGTACTCACCGGAGCCGCCCCGGTCTCCTCTTGAGGCAGTGCATGAAGAGCCGGAGCGCAGGGCCGTGCCGGGCAGCACGGCTTTCGTGCCGCCGGTGGCAGGACTCATGCTGGCCGGTGAGGTGATCCGTGATTTGGTGGAGGTAAGGCTATGAAAATATCGACAAAAGGGCGCTATGCCTTGCGGCTGATGCTGGATTTGGCCATGCATCAGGAGGGAGACCCGGTACGGATCAAGGATATAGCGGCCAGACAGGATATATCCGCAAAATACCTGGAACAGATCGTGTCCGTGCTGGTCAAGGCGAAATATGTGCGCAGTGTCCGCGGCCCCCAGGGCGGGTATCATCTGGCGAAGAAGCCGGAGGAATATACGGCGGGATCCATCATCGCTCTGATTGAGGGGGATCTGTCCCCGGTGAGCTGTCTGGAGGATGAGGTAAACCGCTGTCCCCGGCAGTCGGTTTGCGTGACCCTCCGCCTGTGGAAAGAGCTTGACCAGGCCATCCACGAGGTGCTGGAACGGTATACCCTGGCGGATCTGATGGAGTGGCAGATGGAGCTGGCGGGGGATTTTGTGATCTGACAGGCCGGCGGAAGGATCAGTCCAGGCCCTCTATTCAGATTAAAAAATCTTTGGATACGTTATCCTATCATACCCTTGAAAAAAAAGCAAATAAATGAAATTAGGTTATTGCAATTTGAATTAGTATGTGCTAATATATGTGCTGAGGTTAGAAAACACTAATGAAAGTGAGGCTAAGCAAATGCCTTTGACGATGGCGAAGACGGGTGAGATCTATGTGATCAAGCGGGTGGGCGGTAAGGAAGAGACCCGCAAATTTCTGGAGAGCCTTGGCTTTACCGGGGGCTGTTTTGTAACGGTAGTCAACGAAATCGGCGGTAACCTGATCGTGAACATCCGTGATTCCCGTGTGGCTATCAATAAGGAAATGGCCTGCAAGATTCTGGTGTGACCCCCGGAGCATTTTTCAAACACGCTCCGGCCGGTCTGACCCGGCAGCAGGAATGATATTATCGAGAACAGGAGGAGAGGATCATGACGCTCAAGCAGGCGAAAGTCGGTTCCACAGTGAAGGTGGCCCGGTTGACCGGCCAGGGTGCGGTCAAAAGAAGGATCATGGATATGGGCATCACGAAGGGCGTGGAAGTATATGTCCGTAAAGTGGCTCCCTTAGGCGATCCGGTGGAGGTTACGGTGCGCGGTTATGAGCTTTCTTTAAGAAAAGCCGACGCGGAAATGATAGAGGTAGAGTAGGAAGGAGAGATCAACATGGCGATTAAAATTGCTCTTGCGGGTAATCCGAACAGCGGTAAGACTACGCTGTTTAACGTGCTGACCGGCTCCAATCAGTTTGTGGGGAACTGGCCGGGAGTTACGGTAGAAAAAAAGGAGGGAAAGTTAAAAAAGCATGAGGGCGTGACCATTACGGACCTTCCCGGTATTTATTCCCTTTCCCCTTATACACTCGAAGAGGTGGTGGCACGGAATTACCTGATCACAGAGCGGCCGGACGCCATCATAAACATTGTGGATGGAACCAATATTGAGAGAAATCTTTACCTGTCCACTCAGCTCATGGAGCTGGGCAT
>DPJQ01000165.1:10006-11235 GCA_003542935.1 Lachnospiraceae bacterium
CAGTTTGTGGGAAACTGGCCCGGCGTGACCGTGGAAAAAAAGGAAGGTAAATTAAAGGGACATAAGGATGTGAGGATAATCGACCTGCCCGGGATTTATTCCCTGTCGCCCTACACATTGGAAGAGGTGGTGGCCAGGAATTATCTGATCACGGAGAGGCCCGACGCGATCCTGAATATCATCGACGGTACGAATCTGGAGAGGAATTTGTATCTGACCACCCAGCTTGTGGAGCTGGGAATCCCGGTGGTGTGCGCCGTCAACATGATGGATCTGGTCAATAAAAACGGCGACAAACTGAATACCGCGCAGCTGGCCCGGGAGCTGAACTGCAAGGTGATGGAAGTATCCGCCCTCAAAGGCGACGGCGTGATGGAGGCCGCCGGCGAGGCGGTGCGGGCGGCCCAGTCCAGGGAACCCATGGTTCCGAACCATGAGTTTTCCGGTTCCGTGGAACATGCCATTGCCCACATTGAGGAGGCGGTGGTTCACGATCTGCCAGAGGCCCAGCAGCGGTGGTATGCGATCAAGCTGTTTGAGCGGGACGAGAAGATACAGCAGCAGCTCTCTGTAGATCAGGATAAGCTGGCGCACATCGAGAAAGATATCCAGGCCTGTGAGAAGGAGATGGACGACGACGCGGAGAGCATCATTACCAATGAGCGTTATGTCTATATTTCTTCCATTATTTCGGGCTGCTGCCAGAAAAATAAGAGCAGCGACGGCTTGACGGTTTCCGATAAGATTGATAAAGTGGTGACAAATCGTATCCTGGCCCTGCCGATTTTCGCTCTGGTGATGTGGCTGGTGTATTACATATCGGTGACGACGGTGGGTACCTATGCTACGGACTGGGCTAATGACGGCGTGTTCGGCGACGGCTGGCATCTGTTCGGTATCGGTTCCAAATCCTATGGTGAGGCCGGTGAACAGTTTTCCCGGGCGGATCAGATCGTAGCTGCCGTGGAGGAAGGGCAGACCAGCGTGGAGATTCTTGATGAAGAGGGCGAAGTGCTGGAAACCGTGGAGATCTCAGAGCAGGTTGCGACAGACGCCCAGGCTCTGGTGGATGCGGGTGAGCCGGATCCGGCCAATTACGGTGTGTGGGTTCCCGGTGTGCCGGTGATCCTGGAGAGCGGATTGGATGCCGTTGGCTGCGCCGACTGGCTGAAAGGCCTGGTGCTTGACGGAATCGTAGCCGGTGTGGGCGCGGTGCTGGGCTTTGTGCC
>DPJQ01000165.1:11550-23056 GCA_003542935.1 Lachnospiraceae bacterium
GTGCCCCAGATGCTGGTGCTGTTTATCTTCCTGGCCTTTTTGGAGGCCTGCGGCTATATGGCCCGTGTGGCGTTCATCATGGACCGCATTTTCCGCCGCTTCGGACTTTCCGGCAAATCTTTTATCCCGATCCTGATCGGTACGGGCTGCGGCGTTCCCGGTGTCATGGCTTCCCGTACCATCGAGAATGAGCGGGATCGCCGGATGACGGTCATGACCACCACATTCATTCCCTGTGGGGCGAAGATGCCGATCATCGGCCTGATTGCCGGCGCGGTATTCGGCGGTGCGGCCTGGGTGGCTCCGGTTTCCTACTTTATCGGTATGGCGGCCATCATTGTGTCCGGCATCATTCTGAAGAAAACCAAAATGTTCGCCGGCGACCCGGCTCCCTTTGTCATGGAGCTTCCGGCTTACCATATGCCCACCGTGGTCAATGTGCTTCGGAGCATGTGGGAGAGGGGCTGGTCCTTTATTAAGAAGGCCGGTACGATCATCCTGTTGTCGACGATCCTGGTATGGTTTACCTCCAGTTATGGTTTTGTTGACGGCGGTTTCGGCGCGGTGGATATGGAGAACAGTATCCTGGCGGCCATCGGCCACGGATTTGCCTGGATCTTTACCCCGCTGGGCTGGGGCGAGTGGAGAGCCGCCGTGGGCGCCATCACGGGCCTGGTGGCGAAGGAGAACGTGGTAGGTACCTTTGGTATTCTCTTTGGCGGCCTTGAGGAAGTGGCCGAGAACGGCGACGAGATCTGGTCGGCCGTGGCGGCGGCATTTCCGCCGGCGGCAGCCCTTTCCTTCCTGGTGTTTAACCTGCTGTGCGCTCCCTGCTTCGCGGCCATGGGCGCCATCAAGCGGGAGATGAACAATGGCAAATGGTTTGCCTTTGCCATCGCCTATCAGTGTGTGTTCGCCTGGCTGGCGGCGCTGGTAGTGTACCAGATCGGTTCCCTGATCCTGAATGGAACTTTCGGGATCGGCGTGGTTGCGGCTGTAGTGGTAGTCGGATTCTTTGTGTATATGCTGGTGAGAAAACCCCGCGGGGAGCAGGCGCGGAGCGTGTCTGCGGTGAGCGCGAGAGGGTAATGGAAAGGTGTGGTGAATCATGACTTTGGGGACTATATTTGTGGGTGTTCTGGTATTTGGGGCGGCAGGATTGGCCCTGCGGAGCATTATCAAAGATAAGAAAAGCGGCAAGGCCCTCTGCGGAGGGGATTGCAGTAAGTGCCACGGCTGCCATTAGGGCAGCCGTTTTTATGTTCCCTTCAGATTTTTCACATAGTGGCTGGGGGAGATGCCCTCGTGGGATTTGAATACTCGGCTGAAATAAAAGGCATCCGTGAATCCCACCATCTCGGCCACATCCTTCAGAAGAATATCGGGGTTGCTCTGCATCAGTTTTTTTGCCATATCAAGGCGCAGTTCTCCAATGTATTTGCTGGGGGAGATGCCGAATTCGGCTTTGAAAAGAACCGCTATATATTTTTCATTATGGCCGAAGATATCCTGAAAAACTTTGAAGGTGATATGGGAAGTAAAATTTGTGTCCAGCCAATTGCGCACCTGCCGGGCCAGAGACTGTTGGCTGGCCGGTACTCCCTGGGTATTGAAATGATAGATCCGTTCGAGCTCGCATTTTAGCTCCTGCTCCAGCTGTGCATAACAGGAGCAGGAAGAGATCATCTCTGCGGCATCCGGGCAGAGGAGGCTGCTGCAGGCGGAATCATGGATAACGGTGCTGATGAAGTAACGCAGGTCTGCCGTGAGCTGGAATTGTGTTACTTTTTCTTTCTGCCAGTACAGGAACATGGAGTGAAGAAAGTCAAAGAGAACCTCCTGGCCGGCATGTCCGGGGATGGCGGAGCAGATCTGTTTAATCTCGGGAGATACCTGAATCTTCTGGTTGGGCAGCGGACTGCAGGTGCGGATCTGTCCAAAACCATAGGGATTGGTGAACAAAACCTGCAGATATAGATCCCTTGACAGCTCATAAATACCCTGCCCGTCGGTTGCAGTATCCGAAATGGTCAGGTTCAGGCAGGCATCGGTGCGGGGGAACCGATGATACAATGCCTCTGACAGCCCTTCCAGGTCGACGGCCCGCTGCCTGGGGTACACGGCGGCAAGGATATATTCATTATAATGGCGCCCGCGCAGCGGGAACAGGGAAAGCTGATAACGGATCTCCAGTTCCCCGATCACTTTCGGATCCACGCAGAGAGGCTCTGAGGGGATGAGGGCCTCATTGTAAACATTGCTGCAGATGGGGCCGGATAGCAGCAAAAGAAGGGTGCAGGCGCAGCCAGAGAGAGGATTATCCTTTTCGGGCGGGGCGACGGCGTGCCCGAGACAGCGTTGGAGATATTCTGCCTGGAGGGCACGGTGTTTGGCCTGATGTTCCTGGCGGCAGGAGAGAAGGATCTCCTGCAGTGTACTTGGCAGGATCGGTTTCAGAAGATAGTCGGAGACGCCCAGCCGGATTGCTGTTTGGGCGTACTCAAACTCCGCATACCCGGTGAGAATGACACAGCGGGGAAAAAAGCCGTTATCCCGTATTTCCCGGATCATGTCAAGGCCGTCCATGACGGGCATATGGATATCGACAAAAACCAGGTCTGGCTTTTCTTCCAGGATCTTTGTGAGCCCCTCCTTTCCATTTTTTGCCAGAGCAATCACCTGGAAATCCGCATGGTTTTGGGTGATCAGCAGAGCCAATCCCCTTGCTATGGCGGGTTCATCCTCGACAATAATAACACGAATCATATCTTCCACTGCCTTTCACAAAATTCTTTGGTAACTGTTCCACATATTCACATCTGTTATTTTTACATTTCCCGGTTATTCAAAATGTATTATGCACAATCAGGTCCGGATGAATGTTTTCTGTGGTTTTAACGGCCCGCCGATGGTCACGGTGGTCTCATGGCTGTCATTGACGGATACGTTAAAGTAGGCTTTTCCGCGGTAATAAATATTCAGCCGGAGAATGGTATTCTCCAGGCCAAATCCCTGGCGTCGGATCACATTTTCAAAATCGAAATCCGGGTAATCCGGAAGCTCGAATTGGGCCAGACGCAGACGGAGCTGCTGTAGCTTTTCTTCCTTGAAAGGGCTGCCGTTATTGCTGACAGACAGAAACCAGTGGGTCTGGTTTCTCGAAGAGGCGATATGGATTTTCCAGGGCAGAGGGGGTTCCTGGCCGGCCTGCTGGAAACCATGCTGAAAGCAGTTCTCGATCAGCGGCTGCAGGATCAGTTTGGGGACGGAGACCGTATTCAGGGAGTCGTCCAGGGTCCAGTCATAGTCGAGGCCGTCCTCATAACGCATTTTCATAATATAGAGATAGCTGTCTGCGTTGGCAATCTCCTGTTCCAGCAGTACGGGCTGCCCGGTGTAGGACAGGGAGTAGCGAAGCAGGTTCGCGAGCTCGCCGCACATGGTCGAAACCGTCATACTGCCGCTGCCAAGTCCTGCCATGCCGATGACGGAGAGGGTATTGTAGAGAAAATGGGGGTTCAGCTGGGCCTCCATGGCATCGTAGTGGGCCTGGAGCGTCCGCCTGCGGGCTTCCGTCAGACGCTGGTTCTGGTCGTAAATCTCGGCGAGGAACACCTGGACGGCATTGGTCAGGGTGGCGATCTCATCGTTGCCGGATATTTGGCTGATATGGATGTTTCTGCCCGGTTCCAGGTGCATGAGCTGGTCGGAAAGCTGTTTCAGGGGCCTGGACAGCCGCAGGGTCACCAAAAAAAGGAAGGAGGACATGACCAGAAACAGGGAGAGAAATAATACGGCGCTGACAGTCAGAGCATTTTTCAGGGAAGCCAGATAACCGGCGGTATTGGTACTCAGGATAAAAGTCCAGCCGGTGGTGGGGGATACCTCGTAGCCTGAGATAGTGAACTCGTCGGGAAAAAAGACCGAGCGATCCCGGGATTGGGCAGATTCCCGGTAAGCGGTGCTGAATTTCTCCGGATCCATGTTTTCGCTGCCCGTATAAACCAGGTTCTGTTCGGGATCCAGAATGGAAATAAAGTAGTCCTCAGAATTCTCAAAATCGCTAAGCAGGCCCTCCAGGGAAGCGATATTGAAGTCCAGGATTATGATGCCATACTGGCGGAAAGTGTCCCGCATGGAACGGACGACAGAAAATACGGTTTCTCCGTGCCACCAATAATCCTCGTGGGGAGGCACATAGGTAACGAAAGCAGTGTTTTCCATGAGGTCGGTCAGACTCTGGATCTCCAGTACCTTTTCTTTAGAAAAATATTCATAAGCCCCTGTAGGGTAGGCAGCTCCTATATTGTCATAATACCGGCTCACATAGCTGATGGAGCCATACTGCTCCTGGGAAACCAGCACAGAGCGGAACGTATTCTGGAAGACGGTTCTGTCGGAGACATGGGTGGCAAAATAGTTTTTAGGTGAATCCGTAATGGTTTTGGCTATGGGTATAAGGTCTGTGTTGGTCTGCAGCTCTTTCAAGGTGTTGTTGGCAGATCCTAACAGGGAATCCAGATCCTTCATGAGCATGGAGGTATTGCTGATGATGGTGTCTTGCATGTTGTTTCTCAGGGAGGCGGTGGTGTAATAATAGAAGACCAGTGAGCATACGGACAGCAGGAGCAGGTTCAGGAAAAAACAGGAAATATAGAGTTTCTTTTGAAAGGAAAGATTTTTGAAAAACATGGGATTTCTCCAGTAGGACGATATTGGTATCTTAATTTAAGTTTATAGTAAATCGGGAAAATAAGCAAGCAGATTGTGCAAAAACAATGGACGCCCATCGCCTTGATTTGGTTAAAATGTCAAAAAGTACATGTTAAAATGGCCTTTTGTCCATGGATTTTTGAAACAGAGTCTATATAATTATAATCATAGAAAAAAGAAACGTAAACCTGTTTTTTCGAGAGGAGGAAGAGATGAAAAGAAAACTGGCGTTGGTATTGACGGGTGCTATGATGGTATCCACACTGTTTGGCTGCGGCGGAGGATCATCACAGAAAGAGGCAGGAAGTTCCGGGACGGAGGCGGGATCTTCCGGTGCAGAAGCGGCAGGCTCCCAGGAAAGCCAGGACAGCGAGGCAAAAGAGAGCGCTCCTTCCGGTGACGGTGTGACGCTCACTCTGTACTGTAACGCGGATGACCTGGCGAAACCCTATATGCAGAAGATCATATCCATGTGGGAAGAATCCAGCGGTAACAAGATAGACCAGCAGGGCTTGGATACGGACAACGCGGAGACGATTGCCCTGACGAAATTTACAACGGGGGATATTCCGGATTTGTATGTGCATTTCGGCAACAGCAATTTGAAAAATTTCAACCCGGAAGAAAATTTTGTGGACTGGACAGATGCGGAGTGGGTGGCGGATATCCAGGATTCCGTATTGCCCCAGGCCACTTATAACGACAGGATCATTGGGCTACCCTTCTGGGAGGCGTCCAATTCGGGATGCTTCTACAATAAGAAGATATTTGAGGAGCTGGAGATCAGCCAGCCCACCACCCAGGCAGAATTTGACGCAGTCTGCGACAAGCTGCTGGAGAACGGCATCCAGCCGATCTATATGGCGGCAGCCGATGCATGGCCGATGCTGTACCAGTTCGCCCTTGACCCTGTGCTGGAAGCACATCCGGAGTATATTGAGAAATTAAATGCCGACGAGATGAATTACGCGGATATCCCGGAATTCAAATCCATGTGCGAGTGGTTCCGGAGTGCGGCGGAAAAAGGATATCTGGGGCCGAACTACGCATCCGATACCTGGGATTACTGCAGCGAGGTGCTGGGCACCGGCGAGGCGGCCATGATGTTCTGCTGGGATACCTGGTTTGATACCGATTATGACAGCGAATCCTATGATTATACGGGGGAGGATTTCGGAATCATGCCGGTATTTATGGGAACCTGTGACGAGGGGACGTATGAGGGTGGCAATGTAAACCTGATGATGGCCAATAAAAACGGCCCCAATGTGGAAGCGGCCATGGATTTCATAAATTTCATGTCCGTTCCCGACAATTACAACGTGGCATTCGAGGGTGTTTCCACTGCGGCGGTATTCAAGGGGCAGACGACAAATGTGAATTCCACACAATATGAAGAAAACAAGGAGAGTGTGGATAAACTGATCCGCGCGTCCTCCGCCCAGCCGAAGATCGTAGGCTACAACCAGAATGAAGGCGGAAAGGCACTGCTCCAGCTGATGTCCGGCAGCATTTCTGTGGATGAATGTATCAAGTTGATTGATGATGACCGTATTGCAACGCTTAAATCCTTTGCCCAGGAGTGACAGGGCGCGGGAAACGGCTTAAATGAGAGGGGGTGATTTCAGGTTTGGGAAGATTCCCAAACCTGAAATTGCTTTACCGGAGGAGGTAAGTATGAACAGAAAGAAGATTTACCCGCTGTATATGGCCATAATTCCGGCAATCGTGTTTATCATTTTCTTTATCATTCCGTCGACAGTGGGGTATTATTATGCATTTACGAACTGGAGCGCGGCCAGGACGGATCATCTGAAATTTGTGGGGCTGGAGAATATCCTGTCTATCATCCAGAGTGCCAAGGTGCCTGTAGCCTTTGCCAATACGTTGATTTATGCTGTGGTAAAGACTATCATGGTGACGCTGCTTGGTTTTGTATTTGCCTATATCCTGAATCGGGAGATCAAGACCAGGACAGCGCTGCGCACGATCTATTTTATCCCGTCTGTATTCTCCTGCCTGGTGGTAGGCCTGATCTTCAGCGCCGTATTCCAGACCAGGCACGGGACGGCCAACAGTATTTTGAATCTGCTGGGCATGGCCAATGTTCAGTGGCTGGGATCCCGCGGAACCGCCGTTTTTGCCATCTGCGTGGCGGAGGTATGGCGGAATGTGGGGTACGCGATCATTATCACACTGGCCGGTATGCAGTCGGTATCCTCGGATTATATAGAGGCCGGTATGCTGGACGGTGCTTCGGAGTGGCAGTTGTTTCGCCATATTACCCTGCCGCTGATCATGCCGACGGTGAATGTCAATATCCTGTTCAGCATGATCTACGGACTGAAAATGTTTGACCTGATCTACGTCATGACAGGCGGAGGGCCCGGCAATGCGACGGAGAGCTTCGGAACCCTGATGATGAATGAGATGTCCGCAGGCCGGTATGCCCAGTCGGTAGCTGTCAACCTTGTATTCACGGTGCTGCTGGTCATTGTCTCCATGGCTTATCAGAAATTCAGCGCCAGATGGGAAACGGTGGAATGATATGAAAAAGAAGAGAACGTTTGCGAATCGTATATTAGAGATCATTCTGTGGCTTTTCAGCATTGTGACTATTTACCCCATGCTGATGGTGGTGCTGACTTCTTTCAAAAACAAGGGGGAGGCTTCGTACCTGAATATTTCCCTGCCCAGTGAGTGGCACCCGGAAAATTACCTGGCCGTCCTGGAAAAAGATTTTGTACAGTCCCTGTTTAACAGCGTGTTTATCACCTTTGTGTCTGTGCTGCTGATCACCAGTCTGTCGGCTTTTATCAGCTTTATCATCGCGCGGAGGGATACGAGGGGCTGCCGTATTGCCTACAAGATTATTACCCTGGGCATCATCGCCCCCTTTACGGCGCTGCCGACGATCCAGCTGCTGCAGAAACTGGGACTGTACGGCGGCAGGATCGGGCTGTGCCTGGTCTACGCGGCCCTGTACCTGCCCTTTACGACGATGATGCTTTCTGGTTTTATCAAGGGGATTCCCCGGGAACTGGATGAGGCGGCGGTCATGGACGGCGCCGTTGGATGGAGGCTGTTTGTTAAAGTGGTGCTTCCACTTCTGAAGCCGGCGCTGGCCACCACGGGGGTGCTGAATTTCATGTGGGTGTGGAATGAACTGCAGATTCCCATGTACCTGCTGAATTCTTCCGCAAAATGGACGCTGCCGTTGTCCGTGTATAATTTCTACGGGCAGTTCAGCAGGAGTTGGAACCTGGTCTGCGCGGATGTGGTTCTGGTGTCCCTGCCGGTTATTCTTGTTTATATATTTGCGCAGAAATGGGTGATCGCCGGTATGACGGCGGGCGCGGTAAAAGGCTGATGAGAGGAGAAGAAAAGAATGGCAAAGCGATATACGGGAACCTGGGAGTCGGTTCGTACCCATCAGGTGCCGGAGTGGTATGAGGACTGCAAATTCGGTATTTTTATTCACTGGGGGGTGTATTCTGTCCCGGCCTATGCGCCGCGTACCTGGGAGCTGGGCGAGGTGGACTGCGACGAGCAGTGGTTCTGTAATAATCCCTATGCGGAGTGGTATTACAATTCTGTTAATGTAGGGCGGGGGCCGACTTATGAGCACCATATGGAGAAATATGGGAAGGATTTTAAATATGAAGATTTTATCCCTTTGTGGAAAGCGGAGAACTGGGATCCCGGACAGTGGGCAGAAGTGATAAAAAAGGCGGGGGCCCGATATGTGGTGCTTACCACCAAGCATCACGATGGTTTCTGCCTGTTCCCCAGTGACTATACGGATTTTCATTCCGTGCGGATGGGGCCGAAACGGGATATCACCGGGGAGCTGACGGACGCGGTGCGGGAGGCCGGGCTGCGGATGGGGCTTTACTATTCGGGGATTATTGACTGGCAGTTCGCCAATGACCCGATTTATGAAGAGGGGCAGAACTTTACCAACGCCTGTCCTACGTTCGCCTATGCGGATTATTCCTATAACCAGCTCAAGGAACTGGTGGATAAATATAAGCCCTCCATATTGTGGAACGATATCGGATGGCCGAAGCAGAGCGAGCATGCCATGCCCTATCTTCTGGCCCACTACTACAATACGGTGGAAGACGGAGTAGTGAACGACCGCTTCAACGGGCTTTACCACGATTACCTGACGAAGGAGTATCAGTACGGAACCGCGCAAAGGGCAGAGAAGTGGGAGATGTGCCGCGGCATGGGGCTCTCCTTCGGCTACAACGAGAATGAGGGGGACGATAAACTGATCAGCATCCCGGATCTGGTTCATCTTCTGGTAGATACGGTGGCGGGCAACGGCAACCTTCTGCTCAATATCGGCCCGAAAGCGGACGGAACCATCCCGGAGGAGCAGGTGAAACGCCTGCTGGCCCTGGGAAAATGGCTGGAGACCAACGGGGACGGTATTTATGGGACGCGCTGCAGCCGGAGGACGGCCCAGAAAGGAACCCCGGAAATCTACTATACCCAGAAAGGGGAGGATCTGTACCTGTTTGCCGGAGGCCTGAAAGCGGGCGAGAATGTGCTGTTTATTCCGGAAGCATCCGGGACGGTACGGGCCCTGGATCCGGGACTTGTGCTGGTACAGGAGCCTATGGCGGGCGGCATCCGCGTTGCCATAAAAAATTACAGGGAAGATATGTACATGGCGGGATTCCGGATTCAGGGATGCGCCTGAAATATTGTCCATGGAAAGGAATAAAGATGCTGGATAAAAATAAGGTAAAACTGGGGATAGCCCCGATCGCGTGGACCAATGACGACCTGCCGGATCTGGGAAAGGAAAATACTTTTGAACAGTGTGTCAGCGAGATGGCGCTGGCGGGTTTTACCGGATCCGAGGTGGGAAATAAATATCCGAAGGATCCGGGGGTCCTGTCAAGGGCTTTGGGGCTGCGGGGCATCGAGATCTGTAACCAGTGGTTTTCCTCTTATCTGCTCACCAAACCGTTTGCGGAGGTGGAAAAGGAGTTCCGGGAGCAGCTTGTTTTTCTCAAGGCCATGGGGGCGAAAAGGATCGGCGCCTCAGAACAGAGCCATAGCGTGCAGGGGAGGCAGGATATTCCTGTCTTTGGCCATAAGTATGTGATGGACGATGCAGAGTGGGGGATACTCTGCACGGGCCTGGATCGGCTGGGAAAGATTGCGAAAGAAGAGTACGGTATTTTGCTGACGTTTCATCATCATATGGGGACGGTGGTACAGGACGCGGATGAGGTGGAACGTCTGATGGCGGGTACCGACCCGGAATACGTAGGCCTTTTGTACGATAGCGGACATTTCGCCTACTGCGGCGCGGATCCGCTAAAGATGGTGAGGAAATACGCGGACAGGATCCGCCATGTACATTTAAAAGATATCCGCCGTGATGTGGTGGACAGGGTAAAAAGAGAAAGCTTAAGCTTCCTGGAAGGGGTGCGGCTGGGAGCTTTTACCGTGCCGGGGGATGGGTGTATTGATTTTGAGCCGATTTTTAAGATCCTGGAAGAACAGCAGTATCAAGGCTATATGTTGGTGGAGGCGGAACAGGATCCTGCCAAGGCGAATCCGCTGGAATACGCGATAAAGGCCAGAAGATATATAGCGGAAAAGACGGGTCTGTAGGCGGCCCGCTGTAAAAGAGAAAGAAGGGGTATGGTTTATGGTAACAGTGGGAATTATCGGTGCGGGACGGATCGGGAAGGTGCATGTGGAGAGTATCAGTACGAAAGTGGCAAATGCCAGGATTAAAATGCTGGCGGATCCGTTTATCCGTGAGGAAACGGCGCAGTGGGCCAAGAAAATGGGGGTAGCCCATGTGACGAAAGACTACCGGGAAGTGCTGGCAGATCCGGAGATCGACGCGGTTTTGATCTGTTCGTCAACGGATACCCATTCCCCCATTTCCGTGGAGGCGATACGGGCCGGAAAGCATGTATTCTGTGAGAAACCGATCGACCATGACGTGGCAAAGATCCGGGAGGTTATGTCTGCCCTGGAAGAACATCCAGTCAAATACCAGGTGGGATTTAACCGCAGGTTTGATCACAATTTTGCGGCGGTGCGGGCGGCTGTGGACGCGGGGAAAATCGGAGAGATCCATATCGTGAAAGTGACGTCCAGGGATCCGGAGCCGCCGGGAATGGAATATGTCAAGGTGTCCGGCGGTATGTTTCTGGACATGACAATTCATGATTTTGACATGGTGCGCTACCTGACGGGCTGCAACGCCACGGAGGTATATGTGGAAGCGGCCGTGCTGGTAGATCCGGCAATCGGAGAGGCCGGGGATGTGGATACGGCGGTAATCACGCTGAAAATGGAAAACGGCGCCATTGCAGTGATCGATAATTCCCGGAAAGCGGCCTATGGGTACGACCAGCGGGTGGAGGTGTTTGGTTCCCGGGGAATGGCGGCGGTATCCAATGACACGGCATCCAGCGCAGTGATCAGCAGCGCGGAAGGGGTGACCGGGGAAAAACCGCTGCATTTCTTCCTGGAGCGCTATATGGACGCATATGCGAAAGAGCTCCAGTACTTTGTTGACGCCATTGAGAATGGCACGGATACCCCCCTGGGCGTTGTGGACGGGCTGGAGCCTGTGCGGATGGGGCTTGCCGCAAAGAAATCGCTGGCGGAGCACCGCCCGGTAAAAATTGCGGAAATCGGATGATCCGGCATGGCAGGCTGAGGGCCGCAGTATTACGCATGGTCGGAGAAAAAAATAACCAGGGGACATTTGGAGGGACTTACATTGAACGCAGAGAAATTAAAGTTATTT
>DPJQ01000165.1:23303-27315 GCA_003542935.1 Lachnospiraceae bacterium
AAGAGAAATTAAAGTTATTTATTAACGGTGAATTTATAGAATCGGAAACCGACAGGTATATGCCTGTGTACAACCCGAGTACGGGCGAAGTACAGGCTCAGGCACCCTGCTGCACAAAAGCCGAAGTGGAGCGTGCGATCCAGGCCGCGAAAGCCGCGTTTCCCGCATGGCGCGACACGCCGGTCATGAAGCGGGCGCAGGTGCTGTACAATTTCCGGGATCTGCTGGTAAAGCATTTTGATGAACTGACGGAGATCTGCGCGCGTGAGCACGGCAAAAACTGGAGTGAATCGGCGGGGGATATCGCCAAAGTAAAGGAGCCGGTGGAGCTGGCCTGCGGCGTCCCCACGCTTATGATGGGCAAGTCGCTGATGAATACTTCTAATGGATACGATACGGTGCTCTACAGGGAGCCCTTGGGCGTATTTGCCGGCATTGCGCCGTTTAATTTTCCGGGGATGATTCCCATGGGCTGGATGGCGCCGGTATGTATTGCCACCGGTAATACGCTGGTCATCAAGGCGGCGTCCAAAACGCCCATGACGTCGCTCCGATGTGCGGAGCTCTGGAAGGAAGCGGGGCTTCCGGACGGCGTGCTCAATATTGTCACCTGTTCCAGAAAGGAATCCGAGCTGTTCCTCACACATGAGGATATCCGCGGCATCAGCTTTGTGGGTACCACGGGTGTCGGCAAACATATTTATGAGATTGCGGCGGCCCACGGAAAGCGCGTGCAGGCCCAGACGGAGGCAAAGAACCACGCCCTGGTGCTGGAGGACGCTGTGATCGAAGCCACAGCCCAGAGTATCATCAACTCTGCCTTTGGCTGTGCCGGAGAGCGCTGTATGGCCCTGCCGGTGGTGGTGGTGCAGGAGTCGGTGGCGGATCAGCTGATTGCCCGCGTCACGGAGCTGGCAAAGGCCCTGAAAGTGGGGCCGGCTTATGACAAGGAGACAAACCTGGGGCCGGTGGTGACGGCAGAACACAAGGCCCATGTGATCCGCTGGATTGAGAAAGGTATAGCAGAGGGGGCCAGGCTTGTGCTGGACGGCCGTGATGTGACAGTTCCCGGATATGAGAACGGGTTTTACCTGGGGCCGACGATCCTGGACCATGTAAAGCCCGGTATGACAGTGGGTGAGAGCGAGATTTTCGGGCCGGTGCTGTGCTTTAAGAGGGTGAAGGACTTTGAGGAGGGACTTGCCATTATGAACGGCAGCCCCTTTGCCAACGGCTCCGTGATCTTCACACAGAGCGGTTATTACAGCCGCGAATTTGCAAAACGCACAGACGGCGGCATGGTGGGCGTCAATGTGGGCATCCCTGTCCCCGTCGGCATCTTCCCCTTCAGCGGGCACAAAGATTCCTTCTTCGGAGATCTTCATGTTTTAGGTAAGGACGGCATCCGGTTTTTCACGGAATCAAAAGCTGTCACGAGCCATTGGGTACATCCGGAAACAAAAAATGTGACCGTTGATACCTGGGAAGGTTCTGTGGGCGGGTCGGAATAAACGTCATGTGGGTGGACACATGTATGTAGTGGAGGAGATTATCTATGAAATATATTTCCTTTGACGCGGACAGGCCGCTGGATCTGATCCTGCTGGGCCGGGTGGCCATCGATTTTAACCCGGCCTACAACGATCAGGTCAAGGAAGAATTTAAGCCGTTAAAAAAAGTACATATGTTTGAAAAATTTGTGGGGGGCTCTCCGGCCAATATCGCGGTGGGTGTGACGCGGCACGGCATGAAAGCAGGATTCATCGGCAAGGTTTCGGACGACCAGTTCGGGGAATTTGTCGTGGATTATTTTAATGAACAGGGGATCGACACCACCCACATTACCCGCTGTACCGGCGGGGAGAAGCTGGGCCTCACTTTTACGGAGATGCTGTCTCCCAGGGAGAGCGCCATTCTGATGTACCGCAACCGGGCCGCGGATCTGCAGCTCCATGTGGATGATATAGACGAGGCGTATATCCGCAGTGCGAAAGCGATCCTGGTCTCAGGCACTTCCCTGGCGGAGAGCCCCTCCCGGGAGGCAGCCTTGAAAGCCATTATGCTGGCCAGAAGAAACGATACGAGGATCATCTTTGACATTGATTATCGCGAGTATAACTGGAAAAATGCCGATGAGATTGCCATTTATTACTCGGCGGCAGCCAAAGAGGCCGATATCATCATGGGTTCCCGGCAGGAATTTGACCTGACGGAAAGGCTGATACAGACAGGTATGCCGGATGAAGAGAGCGCGGCCCTGTGGCACAGCTACCATGCGAAGATCGTGGTTATCAAACATGGCATCAAGGGCTCCACGGCCTATACGGCTGACGGGCAGAGCTTCAGCATCAAGCCTTTCCCCGTGGAGGCCAGAAAAGGTTTCGGCGGCGGGGACGGATACGGCGCGGGATTCCTGTACGGCCTGTACCGGGGCTGGGATATCATGGAATGCCTGGAGTTTGGCTCGGCGGAAGCCTCCATGATGGTCAGGAGCAACAATTGTTCGGATTCGCTGCCCGGCCCCGAAGAGGTGGCAGAGTTTATCAGGAAAGAGAAAGAGCAGTACGGCGAGATGGTCGCCCGTGTGTAAGGAGGGAGCAGGATGGGAGAGACGATACGTATGACGACGGCCCAGGCCATCGTCCGGTTTCTGGATAACCAGTATGTAGCCATGGATGGGGCGGAGACGAAATTCGTAGAGGGTTTTTTCACCATTTTTGGCCATGGCATTGCCGTGGGCCTGGGAGAGGCCCTGGATTCCGACCCGGGAAGCCTGCGCGTCATGCAGGGCAGAAACGAGCAGGGGATGTGCCATGCGGCCATTGCCTTTGCCAAGCAGAGCAACAGGAGGAGGATCATTCCCTGTGCGTCCTCCGTGGGGCCGGGGGCAGCCAATATGGTGACGGCCTGCGCGACGGCCACCGTGAATAATATCCCGCTGCTGGTTTTTCCCGCCGATACTTTTGCGTCAAGGCAGCCGGATCCGGTGCTGCAGCAGCTGGAACAGAGCAGCAGCCTGGCGGTTTCCACCAATGACGCTTTTAAGCCGGTGTGTAAATACTGGGATCGCATTACCCGGCCCGAGATGGTGATGACTGCTCTCATCAACGCCATGCGGGTGCTGACCGACCCGGCGGAGACGGGGGCCTGCTGTATCGCCCTGTGCCAGGATGTGGAGGGGGAATCCTACCCCTTCCCGGAATATTTCTTTAAAAAGAGGGTGCACCGTATCACCCGGCCCACAGCCGTCCGCGAGGAGCTGGAGGATGTGGCCGACGTGCTGGCAAACGCCAAAAAACCGCTGGTGGTGGTGGGCGGCGGTGTGCGCTATTCGGAGGCGGGGGAGGATGTGGAAGCTTTCTGTGAGGAATTCGGCATTCCCTTCGGCGAGACTCAGGCGGGAAAGAGCGCCTGCAGGTCCAGTCACCCGTACTGCTTGGGCGGCATCGGCGTGACGGGAACCTATGCGGCCAATATTCTGGCAAAAGACGCGGACGCTGTGCTGGCCATCGGTTCCCGGCTTTCGGATTTTACCACAAGTTCCAAATGGCTGTATCAGAATCCGGACGTGCAGTTTGCCGCCATCAACAACTGCCGTTACCATGCCTATAAAATGGATGCGACAAAAGCGGTGGGGGACGCAAAAACCACTTTACGGGCCCTGGCGGAAATCCTGAGGGAAAGAGGGTATCATGCTTCCTATACAACGGAGATCCGCCAGGCGAAAGCGGCCTGGGATAAAGAGATGGAACGTCTCTCATCGATCGCCTACACAGGGGAGGGCTTCGAACCGAATATCAGAGCCCGCGATCCCCGGACGGTGCCGGAATTTGTGCGGCTGACGGAGGGCGTGATCACGCAGACGGCGGCCCTGGCAGCCATCCGCAGAAAGATCGATGCGGACGCCACTGTCATAACCGCGGGCGGCTCCCTGCCGAGCTGCATGCAGAGAATGTGGACCACCGATAAGAGGGGCGGCTACCATGCCGAGTACGGCTACTCCTGCATGGGC
>DPJQ01000165.1:27592-33849 GCA_003542935.1 Lachnospiraceae bacterium
CTCCTGCATGGGCTATGAGGTGGCGGCTACGCTGGGAGTAAAATTTGCCGAACCGGAGGCGGAAGTGTACTGCGTGGTCGGTGATTCCAGCTTCCAGATGCTGCACAGTGAGATTATGACGATCATGCAGGAGCGCCAGAAAGTAAACATCCTTGTGTTTGATAATTGCGGCTTCGGGTGTATCAATAACCTGGAGATGAACCATGGTATTGGCAGCCTGGCGACGGAATTCCGCTATACGGACGGGAAGAAGCCCACAGGCGATCTGATTCCTGTGGATTACGCCAAAATCGGGGAGGGGTACGGGTTCAAAACCTACACCTGCCGTACTATTGCGCAGCTGGAAGAGGCCCTGGAGGATGCAAAGCAGCAGGCCGTCGCCTGTCTCTTTGACCTGAAAGTGCTCCCGAAGACCATGACAGACGGTTATGAATCCTGGTGGAATGTGGGGATTGCCACCACATCTGTAAAGGAATCCGTCAACCGGGCGGCAGAGGGAGTCCTGAAAGGACGCAGCGAGGCCAGGGAATATTAGCAGGAAAAGGAAACAGACAGGAGGACGGAGAATGGGCAAAGTGTTCGGCTACCCGGCACATAATGATGTCGGCGAGCAGGTGCTGACCACCTATGAGGGTGACTATAAAGATATGAAAATGGATATCCGCGTATATCGGATGAAAGGCGGTACAGGGCGCCGTTTCGGCCGGGAGGGGGAGGAGACGGCAGTGCTTTTGCTGTCCGGCCGGATCTGTTTCCTGTATGACGGACAGACAGTGGAGGCGTCCCGGAAAGATGTATTCACAGAGGGGCCCTGGTGCGTGCATGGCTGTACAGGAAAAGAGGTGGAAGTGAAAGCCGGAACCGACGCGGAGATTCTGGTACAGTGTACCCACAATGACAGATGTTTTGATACGGAATTATACAGGCCGGAAGATGTGCCCTGGGGGTATTCCTGTGTGGGGAAATTCGGCAATGTGGCGAAACGCCGGGTTAATACCATATTTGACCATGATATTTCCCCGGTGTCCAACATGGTGCTGGGGGAAGTACTCAATGACCGCGGAAACTGGTCCGGCTATCTGCCCCACCGCCATCCTCAGCCGGAAACCTACTATTTTAAATTTGACCATCCGGAAGGATTCGGAGCCAGTTTTGTGGGGGACCGGGTCTTTAAAAGTGTGGACGGCAGTTTTGCGGCGATTCCCGGCGGAGAGCTGCACCCCCAGGCGGTAGCGCCGGGCTATCAGATGTATACCTGCTGGATGATCCGGCACCTGGAGGGAAATCCGTGGCTGCAGACGGACCGGTGTGAGGATGAGCGCTATATCTGGTTGCACGGGGCGGAGGTTTGACAGTTATAGAGATGTATTTGTCTTGATACTTTATCGACAGGGAACACATTCTGAGTCATTTAAGAAATGAGTACAATCTGTATATTTTATAACCGTTGATTCAACAGCCTGAACTTTGTTATACTGTAAACAGTTCAGGCTGTTTTTGTATGCTTTATGCGGCAAAAAAGCCTCCTGAGAAAACGTTGATGTGCATCTGCTGCGGAAGATCTGTGTTTGTCCGCTGTGCGGGAAACCGGGTGAAAGGAAGGTGTGAATATGGCGAGAACCGTAGGAATCGGAATCCAGAGTTTTGAGAAAATACGGGAGAACGACTGCTTTTACGTGGATAAAACCGGGTTTATCAAAGAATGGTGGGAGAACAAAGACGATGTGACGCTGATCATCCGGCCCAGGCGTTTTGGGAAGACGCTGAATATGAGTATGGCGGAGCAGTTTTTTTCGCTGGAGTATGCCGGTCGAAGCGATTTGTTCCAGGGGCTGTCCATTTGGGAGAAACTGGTATCTTTTGTCCGAAATCTGTTCAATGCCACCTTTAAGAGTAATCCGTATATGGAGAGGGCTCTTCTGACGGGATTACCAGGGTGAGCACACCGCAGGCGTTCCTTGGGAAGGAGTCCATTTTCTCGGATCTGGATAATCTGGAGGTAGTAACGACTACGGCCGAAAAATATGAAGACTCTTTTGGCTTTACCCAGCAGGAAGTGGAGGATGTACTGGATGAGTACGGTTTGTCCGGGCAGGTGGCAAAGGTAAGGGAATGGTATGACGGTTTTACTTTCGGAACGAGACGGGATATGTACAATCCCTGGTCGATTTTAAACTATATAGATAAAAAACGTTTCGCCCCCTACTGGGCCAATACCAGCAGCAACAGCCTGGCGGGAAAGCTGATCCGCGAGGGGAGCGCAAGGGTGAAGAACATCATGGAGGATCTGCTGGAGGGAAAGACGCTTCACACGGAAATTGACGAGCAGATCATATTTAACCAGCTGGATGCCAGTGAGAGCGCGATCTGGAGCCTGCTGCTGGCCAGCGGTTATCTGCGTGTGGAGAACTATACGTTTCTTGAAGAATGGGGACGTGAGGAGTATGATCTGGTGCTGACGAACAAAGAAGTACGCATCATGTTCGAGCGGATGATCCGGGGCTGGTTTGCGGGAGACGGGTCGGTATACAATGATTTTGTGGAGGCCCTGCTGCGCGGTAATAAGATTGAAGAAAAGAGGTATGCGGCGACGCTGGAGGCGAAGGGCATTGCCACAGAGCGGATCCGGAAGTATGGATTTGCTTTTGAGGGGAAGAAAGTTCTGATCGGGTGAGTGAAAATACTTGATTTTTCCTCCTGATGTGAGTAAAGTAAGGGTGTATGTCCTGCAGGTGCTTTTTTCGCCCGATGCAGAGATATACACTCTTATTCCATGTAAAATACGCGCGAGCGAAAGGAGCTATATATGAGTCAGGTATACAATCCCAAAGTAATCGAGAGAAAATGGCAGAAGGTCTGGGAGGATGAGAAGGCTTTTGCCGCTGTAAATGATTATACGAAGCCGAAATTTTACGCGCTGGTGGAGTTTCCCTATCCTTCGGGTCAGGGGCTCCATGTAGGGCATCCCCGTCCCTACACGGCCCTTGATATCGTGTCCAGGAAAAGACGGATGCAGGGCTACAATGTGCTGTTTCCCATGGGCTGGGATGCGTTCGGCCTGCCCACGGAGAATTACGCGATCAAAAATAAAATCCATCCGAAAATTGTGACAAAAAATAATGTCCGGCGTTTCAAGGGGCAGCTCCAGGCCCTGGGCTATTCCTTTGATTGGGACAGGGAGATCAATACCACCGATCCCAACTACTATAAATGGACCCAGTGGATCTTCCTGAAACTGTTCAAGGCGGGCCTTGCCTACAAGAGCGAGATGCCCATCAACTGGTGTACCTCCTGCAAGTGCGGCCTGGCCAACGAAGAAGTAGTGAACGGCGTCTGCGAGCGCTGCGGCAGCGAGGTGGTGCGCCGGGTCAAGAGCCAGTGGATGTTAAAGATCACGAATTATGCCGACAAGCTGATCGACGACCTGGATGGCGTGGACTATATCGAGCGGGTCAAAGTGTCCCAGAAAAACTGGATCGGCCGCTCCAACGGCGCCGAGGTGGAGTTTGCCTTGAAAGATAAGGAAGAAAAACTGCGTATCTACACCACCAGGCCGGATACGCTGTTTGGCGTGACCTATATGGTGTTGTCCCCGGAGCATCCCTATCTGGAGAAATATAAAGATGAGATTTCCAACTGGGACGATATTGTGGCTTACCGTGAAATGGCATCGAAGAAATCGGATTTTGAGCGCACGGAGCTGGCCAAGGATAAGACCGGCGTACAGATCGAGGGGCTTTCGGCCGTCAATCCGGTGAACGGCAAGGAGATTCCCATCTGGGTATCGGATTATGTCCTGATGTCCTATGGCACAGGCGCCATCATGGCGGTGCCGGGCCACGATACCCGCGACTGGGAGTTTGCGAAGAAATTCAACCTGCCCATCATCGAGGTGATCGCGGGCGGCGATGTGGAGAAAGAGGCCTACACGGATGTGGCCACCGGTACCCTGGTGAATTCCGGTTTCCTGACCGGAAAATCCGTGGAGGAGGCCAAGAAAGCCATAATCGACTGGCTGGTGGAACGGGGCCTGGGCGTGGCCAAGACTAATTTCAAGCTCCGCGACTGGGTGTTTTCCCGCCAGCGTTACTGGGGAGAGCCGATCCCGATCGTGAAATGCGAAAAGTGCGGATTTGTGCCCGTGGATGAGAGCGAGCTGCCCCTGGAGCTCCCCGAGGTGGAGAACTATGAACCCACCGACAACGGCGAGTCGCCGCTGGCAAAGATGAGGGACTGGGTGGAGACCACCTGCCCCTGCTGCGGAGGGCCGGCCAAGCGGGAGACCGATACCATGCCCCAGTGGGCCGGTTCCTCCTGGTATTTTCTGCGCTATATCGATCCCACGAATGACCAGGCCCTGGCCAGCCCCGAGGCCCTGAAATACTGGATGCCCGTGGATTGGTACAACGGCGGTATGGAGCATACCACGCTGCATCTGCTGTATTCCCGTTTCTGGCACAAATTCCTCTATGACCAGGGTGTGGTGCCCTGTCCGGAACCCTATCAGAAGCGGACATCCCACGGTATGATCCTGGGATCCAACGGCGAGAAGATGTCTAAATCCAGGGGCAACGTGGTGAATCCCGACGATATCGTGAACGAGTTCGGCGCGGATACCCTGCGTACTTACGAGATGTTCATCGGTGCTTTTGACGCCGCCGCGGCCTGGTCCGACGACGGTGTGAAGGGCTGCCGCCGTTTCCTGGACCGTGTGTGGAAGCTGCAGGATCTGGTGACGGAGGAAACCGGATACAGCAAAGCCCTGGAGACCCGGATGCACCAGACCATCAAGAAAGTGAGCAATGATTTTGAAAATCTGAAATACAATACGGGTATCGCCGCCATGATGGCGCTGATCAACGATTTCTCCAGGGCAGGCAAGGTGACCAGGGATGAATATAAGACGTTTTTGACCCTGTTAAATCCGGTGGCCCCCCATATTACCGAGGAACTGTGGGAATTGGGCGGCTTTGGGGGCAGGCTCTACGAGGCCTCCTGGCCGGAGTATGACGAGGCCAAGACCGTGGAGGATACCGTGGAGATCGGCGTCCAGATCAACGGTAAGCTCCGGGGTACGGTGCGGATAGCCAGAGACGCTTCGAAGGAAGATGCCCTGGCGGCGGGAAAGGAGGCGGTGTCTGACCGCCTGACCGGAAACATTGTCAAGGAGATCTATGTTCCGGGGAAAATTATCAATATTGTGCAGAAATAATCAAGGAGAAAAGATGAGAGAGAAAATGAAATTGTGGTTTACGGCGGCGGTTTCCCTGTTCCTGGCGGTGTGTCTGTTGCCGATGAGCCCGAAGGCGGAAACAAAAACAGGGATCTGCGGAAGCCTGACCTGGGAGCTGGATGAGGCAGGTACGATGCGTGTCAGCGGCAATGGCCCCCTGATGGATGAGAGGGGCAAGCTGGGCGGTTTTGTCTACAATCATTCCAAGGTGAAGAGGGCAGTCATCGAAGAGGGGGTAACGGCTATTGGCGATTACGCGTTCAAAGACTGTTATTATATGGAATCCGTTTCCCTGCCCTCCACACTACAGTCTATAGGAGAGGAAGCGTTTGTAAAATGTGAAGCGTTGTCGTCCGTCGTACTGCCGGCCGGCCTGCGGGAAATAGGCGAGGAGGCATTCCGGGAGTGCAAAAGCCTGCAGAGCATTGTGATTCCCGGAGGGACGGAGAAAATCGGAAAAGGTGCTTTTATATTCTGCACATCCATGACCAGGGCAGAACTGCAGCCGGGGCAGACGGTGGTCGCGGATGAAATGTTTACGAAATGTTATTCTCTGCAGGAGGTATCCCTGCCAGACGGTTTGAAAACGATCGGCAAACGGGTGTTTGATACTTGTCATGCGTTGTCAAAGGTTTCGATTCCCGGCACGGTGACCGAGATCGGTGAATCGTCTTTCAGCGATACGGCCATAACCGGCATTGTCATTCCGGACGGCATGAGTACAATTCCCGAAGCTGCGTTTTCCCTGTGCCGCTCTCTGAAAAGTGTAAAAATACCGGCGAGTGTAAAAACGATTGAGTTCCACGCATTTTTCGCCTGTGAATCTTTAAAGCGCGTGGAGCTTCCGGAAACATTGAGCGTTTTGGGAAATCAGTCTTTCCAGTCTTCCGGGCTGACCGGTATTGTGGTGCCGGGGAGTGTGAAAACGGTGGGCCCCTGGGCTTTTACCCAGTGCAGCAAACTGAAAACGGTGATTCTCGAGGAGGGCGTAAAGAAAATCGGCAAGCAGGCTTTTTATCAGTGC
>DPJQ01000165.1:34087-34774 GCA_003542935.1 Lachnospiraceae bacterium
CAGGCTTTTTATCAGTGCGGAAACCTGAAAGCGATAGTAATCCCCAGGAGCGTGACACAGATTGATTATCGTGCTGTGGGTTTTAAAAGCCCCTATGCCCGATACGGTATTACCAAAATTTACGGATACAAAAAGACGGCGGCACAGAAATGGGCAAAGAAAAACGGCATTCCGTTTGTAGTTTTGGAAAAGCTGGGCAAGCCGGGAACAGGCAGTGTAAAGAATGTAAAAGGCGGAAAGATTGCGGTTACATGGAAAAAATCGTCAAATGTGGACGGGTATGAGATTCAGTATGCGGATAATGCCGCGTTTACCGGAAAAAAGACAGTCAAAGTTCCCGGAGTGAAGACGACAAAAAAGGACGTAAGCGTGAAGAAGGGAAAGACCTATTATATCCGTGTCAGAGGATACAAGAAGGTATCCGGGCTTACTTACTATTCTGCCTGGAGCGGGAAAAAGAAAGTCTCTGTCAGTAAATAAAAGTTACCGATATTGTATGTAAATGATGAGGGTTGCGGAACTACAAGGGCTTTATTTCTATAAGGCCCTTTTTGGCATACAGGAGAAACTATTCCCGCCGAGGCCGTAAAATAACGGAGAATCTGTTGTTTTGCTGTGCTTCTCTGCTATAATAAAATCATGAAACGGAGGTATACCGAACCGTGGCAAATCATAACGTTCGCGAGT
>DPJQ01000165.1:35071-37283 GCA_003542935.1 Lachnospiraceae bacterium
AAATCATAACGTTCGCGAGTATAAGAAACAGGGGAGCAGATGACGGCTTTGGGGAAATGCGTACCGACGGCAATCCACTACGGGAAAACGGATTATCAGTCCGTGGATACTGACATCAATAAAAAAATTTCTTGTCAGAAAATGGTAGGGACGTCGGAAATAAAGTAAGAGAGGAGAAGTGTTATGCTGGGAATAGGGATAGACACCGGCGGCACCTACACGGATGCCGTGATCTACGATATGGATACAAAAAAAATCCTCGGCTCGGGGAAGGCCCTGACCACCAAGGGTGAGCTGGAGGTGGGCATAGCGGGGGCACTGGACAAGCTGCCCCGGGAGCTGGTGCCAAAGGCGGAGCTTCTGGCGTTGTCTACTACCCTGGCCACCAATGCCTGTGTGGAGAACAAGGGTTCGCGGGCCAAGCTTCTGATGATCGGCTTTGATACGTCCATGATCGAGCGGCTGAAAGGGATCTATGCTTCCTATGGATTCCACGACAGGAGTCAGTTTGTGGTCATTGACGGTAAGGTGGAGAATATTTTTTCCCACCCGTATGATCCGGACTGGGAGGAACTGGAGAAACGGTCGAATGAATATTTTTCCGACTGTGATGCGGTGGGTATCGTACAGAAGCATCCTCGGGCCAACGGAGGCCGTTTTGAGAAAAAGGCAAAAAAAGTTCTGGAAAAAGTAATGGATATCCCTGTGACCCTGGCTTACGATATTTCCGACGAGGTAGATATTTTGAAATGCTGTGCCGGGACAATGCTGAACGCCCGGCTGATCCCTCTCCTGGCGGAGTTTATTGCCGCGGTCAAACATGTGATGCGGGAGCGGGGACTCCATGTGCCCATCGCTATTGTGCGCAGCGACGGCAGTCTGATGTCCGAGGAGATGGCCCGGGAGTGTCCGGTGGAGACACTTCTGTCCGGCCCGGCGGCCAGCGTGGTGGGAGGAGGCGCTCTGGCGGATGAGGCCAGTGCCGTGATCGTGGATATGGGCGGAACCACCACGGATGTGGCGGTGATGCGGGAAAAAGAGCCGGTGATGGCGGGTTCCGGTATCCACATCGGCCAGTGGAAGACCATGGTGAAGGGGCTTTACGTGGATACCTTCGGTTTGGGCGGCGACAGTGCGGTACGATTTAAAGACGGGGAACTTTATGTGGATACGGTGCGCGTGATCCCGATTTCCCTTCTGGCCGCAGAACATCCGGGGATACTGAAAAAACTGCGTGATCTGGCGGAGCAGGAGCGTTTCCATGGATGTTGGATTCATGAGTTTTATGTGCTGCTGAAGGATATTTCCGGTAAAAACAGTTACAGTGAAGAAGAACAGAAACTTTGTGCAGCGCTGCAGGACGGCCCGCTGATCACTATGGAACTGGCGGCTATTATGGATAAAGATCCCCATTTCCTTCGGACGGAGCGTCTGGAGGAAGAGGGAGTCATCATAAAGAGCGGCCTGACCCCCACGGATATGATGGTGTTAAAAGGTGATTTTACGATCTACGATCCCGAGGCGGCCCGCATGGCGGTGCAGTGTTTGAAACGCAATGTGTCAATTCCCACGGAGCGGATCCCCGATGCAGTTTATGATCTGGTGATTCGGAAAATGTACATGAATCTCGGGCGGATCCTGCTGGGACAGCGTTATCCGAAGCAGGCCGGGAAATTTGCCGGGGCGGATCGGGAACTGCTGCTGGGATGGTGCTATGAGCAGGCGAAGGCCCGGGTGGATCGGGCGGAAACAGCTTCTTCTGAAGAGTGCGGCCTGGCCCTCACCACCAGCCTGCCCCTGATCGGTGTGGGTGCGCCTATCCATGTGTTTCTGCCCCGGGTGGCGGAGCTTCTGGGCACCCGGGCCGTTATCCCGGAGTATGCGGGGGTGGCGAATGCCCTGGGGGCGATCTCGGGGCGCATTGTGACCCGGGTATTGGTCCGGGTGAAGGCAGAGTATCAGGGCGGCTATTGCCACGGTTATTCCGTGTATGAGGACGGGGAGCGCCGCCTGTTCAAGGAGTATAAGGAGGCCGAGGACTTTGCCCGCAGTCTGGCCGAACGGCAGGTGTATGCGAAAGCGGCCCGTCAGGGAACCTCCGGTCAGCCGGATGTGACCCTCACCGTGGAGAAAATCAAGAGCTCTCCCGACGACTCAGGTGTGCTTTTTGAGACTCTGGTGTCGGCGGTGGCTACGGATAAATTCCATATAG
>DPJQ01000246.1 GCA_003542935.1 Lachnospiraceae bacterium
CCTGGCCGGTGGAGGCATTTTGCTTTTGTTGTTAAAAACAGCCCGAAAATGCCCGCAGACAGACCCGGGCAGTGCGGCCATGCAGACTGCGCAGCAGTTTATTAATGTGAAGGACATCCGGGATAAGTACCTGTATACCCGTGACGGGATGGCCTTCGTCTATCTCAGGATTCATGCCGTCAGCATTGACCTTTACAGCAGGGCGGAGAAGAGTGCGCTGATCAAGACGCTGACGGCAGAGCTTTCCGACATCCAGTATCCGTTTAAATTCATGGCCCTATCCCGGCCTGTGGATATATCCCCGTTGATTGCGGAGATGGGGGAGATGTTAAAAGAGGCGGAGGACAAGCGGAAAGAGCTGTTACGGCAGGAGATTTTGCAGATGGGCGGTTTTGCACTGTCCGGGGAAATTGTGGAGCGGCAGTTCTATATTGCGCTCTGGGAGAAACAGGAAGAGGGAACAGAGCGGGAACTCTCAAAAAGGGCATCCCTGCTCTGTGAAAAATTTGCCGCCGGAGGCGTGGCCTGCGACATTCTTGTGGAAAAGGAGATCGTCAGGCTGCTCAACCTTGTAAACAACCCGTCCTATACTCATCTGGAAGATATGGAGACAGCGGCGAGCATACCCATGCTGAAGGGAGTGATAGAATGAAACGTACAGCGCAGACGGTGGAACAGGCGCCGGTGAACAATGCCCTGTTGAACGTAGTGACGCCTCTGGGATTGTCTTTTGAAAAGAACCGGCTTTCCATCGGGGAGAATATGGGAAAGATTTACGGTATAATACGCTATCCGCAGAAGGTGGAGGTGGAATGGCTCTCCAGGCTGACGAACATCCCCGATACATATGTTTCTATCGGTTTTAAACCGGTGGATAACGGAACCCTCATCAATGCCATCTCCAGAAGTGTGGTGCAGCAGAGAGGTCTGGCGGAGAGCGCAAAGGATCCTCTGTCAAGGCAGCGGGCGGAAAAGGCCGCCGAGGACGGGGAGAAAGTTATCATGCAGATTGACAGGGAGGGCGAGACGGTAGGATTGATGAGCGTGGAGGTTATGCCGGTGGCAGGTGAGGAAAAGGAGTTTAAAAAAGCCTGCCGCCGGGCGGAAAGTATCGCAAGCGTCATGAAATGCAGGATGCGGGCAATTCCCAATCTCCAGAAAGAGGCGTTCATGCACCTGTCCCCCAGCTTTTCCAACCATGGGAAGATAGAGAGCATCCTGCAGAAGGTAGTTCCCATTTCCACTTTTGTGGGAGGTTTCCCCTTTGCCAGCAGCGGTTTTAATGACGGGGAAGGATATTATCTTGCCAAGGACAGAAACGGCGGGCTGGTGATCGTGGATGTGTGGAGGCGCGGCGAGGACAGAACTAACAGCAATTTCTGTGTCATGGGTAATTCCGGCGTGGGAAAATCCACGGCTATCAAGCATATCATGCTGTCGGAATACATGAGAGGCACACGCATCATTGTCATCGATCCTGAATCCGAGTATAAAGATCTGTGTCAAAATTTAGGCGGCGATTGGATCAATGCGGCGGGCGGTTCCAGGGGCATGATAAATCCTCTTCAGGTCAGGCCGTCCCCCAGGGATGACGAGGACGAGAAAGAGGAACTGCGGCTGTATCGGGATGAGGGCTATGGCATGAACGATCTGGCATTGCATATGAAGAACCTGGAGATCTTCTTCAGCCTGTATATTCCCTCGCTGACGGATATGCAGAAAGCTGTCCTGAAAAAGTGTCTGGTGGAGCTGTACCAGAAGTTTGGCATCACATGGGACACGGATGTGACCGGGCTAAGGCCGCAGGATTTTCCTATTTTTTCAGACCTCTATGACTTGGTGCAGGAAAAGGCAGGGGTGGAGAAAGGAACCGGTGTCTATACCGACCTTGCGATGCTTTTATACGATATAGCAAAGGGAGCGGACAGCTTTATATGGAACGGCCATACCACCGTGTCCGGCGGCTCCTGTTTCACAGTTATGGATACCCATGCCTTGCAGGAAACCAGCGACAATGTGAAGCGAACCCAGTATTTTAATATTCTGACCTATGACTGGGAACAGATGAGCCGGGACCGGGAGGAACGGGTGCTGCTTGTCTGTGATGAGGCATACTTAATGATCGATCAGAAGGTGCCGCAGTCCCTTGTCTATCTCAGGAATGTGATGAAACGTGCCAGAAAATATGAGGCGGCGTTAGGCATCATTTCACACAGCCTTGTGGACTTCCTGCATGAGAGTGTCAAGCAGTACGGACAGGCCCTGCTTGACATCCCCTGCTATAAGATTCTGATGGGGACGGACGGAAAGAACTTGAAAGAAACGGCAGACCTGTATGATCTGACGGAGGCGGAGCAGGAGCTGCTCCTGGCCAGAAAGAGGGGACATGCCCTGTTTATGGCGGGGGCGAAACGGCTCCATATCCAGTTCGACATACCGGAGTACAAATTTAACTATATGGGCAAGGCAGGCGGGCGTTAAGCACCTGCCTCTTTTTCGGAGGTGATAAATTGGCAGATCCAATCATAGCAAAACTGCTGGCAGAGGCAGCTTTACAGGCATCATGCCGTCTAAAAGACGGCACAGATAAGGAGGGCAGGAAAAGGCTGCTTGCGGTCATCTTA
>DPJQ01000257.1:0-123 GCA_003542935.1 Lachnospiraceae bacterium
TCCAATATCCGGGAAAAGACCATATTGGAGGCGCTTCGGTCGCCTATGATGATGGCCTACCATGACGGCCAGCCTTTTAACGAGAACATGCTGCGTCCGTGTCCCATGCTGGAGAATCCGGAG
>DPJQ01000257.1:475-1401 GCA_003542935.1 Lachnospiraceae bacterium
TCTGCAGTCCCCGGAGACGGTGGAGCACCTCTGTGCGAAATGTGACAGGTACGCGCAGGAGTGGAAGCCTGTGGCGGATGAGCTCTGGAACGCGGGAAAGGAAGCGGAGCCTTGAAGGCGGATTTACAAAGAAAGAGAAAGGGCGGGAGCAGCCATGGGGGCGGTTTTGAACATAAAGCCCCTGCTCATCATTGAGGGGGAACGCCTGGACGCGTTCGCAAAGGTGAGGGGTACAAAGGCCTGTAAAAAGCGCCTGCTTCAGGAGATGAAGAAAAAAGTGGATGAATTCCACAGAGACGGCGCTGCGGTTTACGTCGGGGTTGCAGGGAGTTTCAGTAATAAAGAGGACGACAGGGAGTGGCTGGAGATGGCGCGGGAAGTCTTTGCGGGGGAAGAGATCAGCTATGATCCGCTGTCTTTCAGTATCGGCTGCCATGTGGGGCCGGGAGCTTTCGGTATGGGCATCAGCAAAAAGGCAGGTATAGTATAGCCTGTGGCGTGGACGGCTGCCGGCAAAAAGTACCTAATTTTGTTCCGATGCGGATTGAATGGATATCTGGTAGGCCTGCTCTGTGGCCCCGTGAAACAATGTGCCGATGCGGGCAATATAGCGGGACAGGTCATACCGCATCCCGTCATTGAGCCAGTCAACAAAAGTACCGGTAAACAGGCATTTGTAAAAGCGGATGAGCAGGGCTTTGTCCTCCGGGAGCAGCGGCTGGTTGGCATTGACGGTATTCATATACTGGGTAACAATATACAGGGCGATCCGATCCAGCTCATTTGCAAAATATTCTTTGTAAATTGAACGGTGTATGTGGAGAAGCGCGTTTTTGCGGCTGCAACAGTGCTCTACAAAGCAGATAATACACTCAAGGGGGTCGCCTGATCTGCCGTATGTATGGATGATATAATCGGCATCATTT
>DPJQ01000257.1:1743-4900 GCA_003542935.1 Lachnospiraceae bacterium
TGATATAATCGGCATCATTTTTTATCGCCGTTTCCAGAAGCTCCGGTATATCATGGAAATGATAATAGAACGTGTTCCGGTTTATCTGGCAGCGTTCCACAATGTCTTTTACGGTAATTTTGTTATAGGGCTTTTCTTCCAGTAACAGCCAGAAAGCATCAATGATGGTGTTTTTTGTCCGATTCATGCTATCATCCCACTTTCGGTAAAATTATTAAAGAATTATACTATGGAAAAATGGATTTTTCAACAGTCCGGCTCATCCCCATAAAGGATCTGCAGCGCGTTCCACAAAAGCAGACGGATCCTGGGCAGCTCCAGATCCATGCCCAGGATCTGTTGTATCCGCCGGATCCGGTATAGGAACGTGTTGCGGTGGATGTACATGATCCGGATCGTTTTCGCTATATTCCGCTCGTTCTGGAGGAAAATGTACAGCAGGCGGTCATCAGGTTGTCCTGCAGCAGCGGAAGGATAGAAGCGGCGAAAGCCGCTTTATTTTTGTTCCGGGCGGAAAGATTGTAAATATAGATGATCGAATTGCGATATATGGTGTAGCAGTCGCTGTGAGTCTCCTGGGAGAGGGACATGGCGAAAGCGTTCAGGGTCGCGTCTGCGTGGTGGCCGGCCATGGTCCGGATAATCAGGCGTACTGGTCGTCCATGTGCCAGCCGTAACTGTTTAAGATCGCCTGTATGCGCTGTTCGGGGAGAAAATGGTGGTCCAGGAGATAGGTCAGGATCATGTCCAGGTCTTTGGGACGGTTAAATTCGTATATTTTATCCTTTGCCAGTTTTTTCTTTACATAGGTGCCGAGAACGCGCACGGTCAGATAATCCCTGCCGGTAATGGGAGCATCTTTCTCGTCCAGGCAAATACGCCCGACGCAGACGTCGTTGATGCGGATATTGTAATACAGTGTGCGGAAACCGTAGGCGGAGCCGGTATAGATCGTCGGTTCCGTGCTGTCGATGGCCCGCTGGTATTCGGGGTCGGTTTCCAACAGGTTGATATCCTCGGAACTTAAGATCATATCGTCGGGATTGGTTTCGGGACTGGCGATATCCCAGGCTACGGCGGACTTTCCCTCTTTGGGGGAGAGTAAAAGAAAAATACCCGGTATCCCGTCAGCATGCCCATGACGTCATTGTGCAGAAACTGTCTGGAACGCCGGGCAAACTCCACCGCGTGCAGCCAGGCATCGCCTGGTTTGCCGATACACAGGATGGAGAGATGCTCCGGGACGGTCGGGAGCTCTCCCAGGGTATCGGCGGTTATGAGATAGAGATATTGTGTGTCCGGCCCCCGGGGCAGCCTGTCGCACAGCCGTGGCTGGATGCAGCCTGCTGTGAACGGCGGATCATCAAGGGTTCCCCGGAGCGCTGGAGTATCCGGAAGACCTGTGGGAGGCGGCGGAAAAAGAGTACGCGGCCGTTAATCGGGATGAGATGTTTGTGGGGCCGATCATGTTTCCGGGGCTGTTTGAGCAGACCCACTGCCTGATGGGCATGGAAGGGGCCATGATGGGGTTTTACACGGAGCCCGAAAAAATGCATGAGATCATTAACGCGGTCTGCGAATGGGAGATGGCCTATGTGAAACAGATGGCCGAGAGGCTTCATCCCACAGCGGTGCTCCATCACGACGACTGGGGATCTTCGGCCAGCACCTTCCTCTCGCCGGAAATGTTTCGGGAATTCTATCTGGAACCCTACAAACGGCTGTACGGCTGCTATAAAGAAAACGGGTTCGAGCTGATCATCCGTCACAGCGACAGTTTTGCGGCTACCTATGTGCCCATGATGATCGAGATGGGGATTGATATCTGGCAGGGCGGCGTCGCCTCCAATGACATTCCCGCGCTGATCAAAGAATACGGCGGGAAGATCAGCTTCATGACCGGGATTGAATCCCGCGACGTGGATAAGGAAGGATGGACGAAGGAGGATGTGCGGGGGGCCGTGCGCCGGGCATGGGATTCCTGCGGCGGGCATGTTTATACTGGCCGTAGTGCTGGCTGTGTTCCATAAGGTTTCCGATAAAGAGATCGCGGTATGCATAGAAGAAAACGCGAAAAAGGACGCGGAGCTGTACGGTGCGCAGTAGAGCCTAAAGCCTGATTGAAAGAAAAAAATGAAACAGAAGAAGCCTGATGCACTAATCCGCATCGCCGTGCAGTTTGGCGAGCATGTGCAGGAAGGCTTCTTCTTTTAGTATGCCGATGCCCTGGGACTCGTCGCCGAGGATGACCAGGGAGTCGCCGGGACGGATGCCGAAGACTTTTCTGGCTCGGGCGGGCAGGATGATCTGCCCTTTGTCCCCCACTTTCACGCAGCCGAAGACATGTTTCCCTCTGGGCGGGACGGGGAAGGGGCTTTTTTCCGGGTCGTGGCAGACGAGATCGTCAAGGGTCACGTCAAACAGATCGGCCAGCATCTTGCTCTGGCTGATGTCAGGGACAGAGAGCCCAGTTTCCCATTTGGACAGCGTCTGGCGGGAACAGCCCAGCTTCTCAGCCAGGTCCTCCTGGGTCATTTTATGGAGCTTCCGAAGTTGGATCAGGTTGTCTTTAAACATGGTTCTCCTTTTTGGTTCTGCGGATTCCCAGCACGCACCACCGGAGGACGGGGACGCGGGAGATCACTTCGTAGAGTACGTAGGCCCCGAGAAACGCGGCGGCTCCGGTGAGCAGATAGATACACACCGGCGGGAGGGCGGTATGTTCCGTGAGCAGCATGCCGCAGACGGACAGGGGCAGGTAGTGAAAAATATAGAGCCCCCAGCTTTTTTTGCCCATCCAGCGGGCCAGGGGCGAGGTCCGGTCGCCGTAACGCTTCATGCAGCCCAGGATCCCCAGGCAGGCAAACCAGAGGCAGGCAACGGCAAGGGGACAGTTGACCGCAGGGCTGACCGCGTAATTACAGCCGAAATAGCGGCAGGTGTACAGCGTTTCCAGGGCGAATGCGGCGGCAGCAAAAAAAGGCCCGTATTGGGAGAGGCACGCCATGGCTGTTTCTCGGGAGAACAGATAATACCCCAGAAAAAAGACGAAACCGTAGACGCCGAAGCGGTAGACGGCGATGACCGGTGTATTCAAAACCTGGGCAGAGCTCCAGACAGCGATGCCGAGGAGGGCCATGGGAACCGGGCCGCAGGG
>DPJQ01000257.1:5206-5842 GCA_003542935.1 Lachnospiraceae bacterium
TTTTTCACACAGGGCCGTGAGTCTGCCCTTTTCCAGCTTCCGCAGGAGAAGAAGCACCATGGAGAAGACCCACAGCATCTGGATATACCACAGTACCCCGGTGCCGGAGACGGCCAGGATCAGATACCGCGCCGCACCGGGCGCTCCTTTTATCATATCTTCGGCCCGGCTGAGCCGTATACTGACATACCCCTGTATCCAGTGGAAGGCCAGCAGACCGATCGTGGAGGGGACAAGCAGCTTCCTTGTCCGGGCGCAGGCGAACTCCTCCGGGGAGCAGGTATCAAGGGCATATCTGGCGCACATGCCGGACAGAATGAACAGCAGGGCCATAAACCAGGGATACAGAAGATACTGGATGGCGTCCTGGTACTGGACGGCGGAAAAAGGCCCCGCGACGCCGGCGTCCGCCACGCCGTTAAACATGTAGACCACATGGTAGATGACCACCAATATCACGGTGATCCACCGGATGTTATCGATATAATATTCTCTCATAAAAATCCTACCTTTGCCACCTTTTTTAACATAGTATATACGGTTTTCCGTTTTTCTTCCAGCAAGGAAAATTAACATTTCAGGCTGTGAGACGGTAAAAAAGGTGGCAAAACAGGATTGTATACCGGGGCCCGGTAA
>DPJQ01000257.1:6108-6513 GCA_003542935.1 Lachnospiraceae bacterium
ATTGTATACCGGGGCCCGGTAATAGAACATGCAGTGAGAAAAGACAAGTTTGTACCAAAAGGTATAAACCGTGTTACGAAAAGGGACTTCCCAAAGAAGTCTTTTTTCTTTGTACTTATTATGAAAAGAAATCGCGGATTTTGGAAAAACGGAAAGGACGGTATCAGAGACATGAAAAAACAAACAGCAAGAAGAGATCATTTGGGCGGGTTTGCCCCGAAATTTGCGTAGCTGAATGATGACGTACTGTTCGGCGAAGTATAGTCAAGGGAAAAAGAATTAAGCCCGAGGGATCGCAGTATGATTACGATCGCGGCGCTGTTTTCGGCAGGGCTGTATCCGCAGCTGAAATCACACTTTACGCTGGAGCAGATACCGACATTCAATGTGACCTTTGAACCGGGA
>DPJQ01000257.1:6820-7162 GCA_003542935.1 Lachnospiraceae bacterium
AACTGGCATATCCATCATGCCGCAAACGGCGGCGGGCGGCTTCTTCGGCGTCATGGCTGATCAGCTTGTTGTATCATTGATTTCTGTCAGATGTGATGAAAAAAATCGCAGGGCTATCTCGTGAGAGACGGCCCTGTGTTTTTTTCGGGATTTTTAAGTAGACTAATTGACAAAACTTAAGCAGCGCTGTTGTATCGGAAAAAGCCGGAAAAGAGGTAAAATAAATCCTGCAAAATTGCTTCAAAAAGTGCGGTACCGGAAAATATCTCTTTTTTCTATAATTTATACAAATTTAAGAAAAGGAGGTTGAGAGAAAAGGATGAAGAAAAAAGAAACCAAAAC
>DPJQ01000218.1:0-493 GCA_003542935.1 Lachnospiraceae bacterium
TGGCTCGGGTGTGAAAAGTAACCAGGCTATACAACAATCCTGAGTTGTTCCGGGAATAGCCTTTACAGGAGCCGGTAAATTCATTATAATAAATAACGTAGATAAACGATTTGTCAGGTAAAGAGGCGGCGAAAGGAGGGGACTGAAAGTGACGGAAAAGGAGCTGATTACGACAACTATCGACAGATATACAGAGTTGCAGCAGATAAAAAAAGCAAATGGAGGACATGAAAATCAGATGCTGGATTATTTTATCAGAGTCACGATTGTAAAGCTGACCTCTCTGGGAGTGAATGTAGAAGACATAACATTAGAGTGATAAATTTATATTTCTCAACGATCAAGGTGTAAAGTCTGTTGGTTCTGCCAAAGGCTTTGCACCTTTTTTGATGCTTTGGGCATAACCCATTATGCCATATCCGCAGGCACATAAGCACATGTACAAAAAGCCGCAGTCAGTGTATAACTTTTGTAACTGTTCAGCACAGGTCGA
>DPJQ01000218.1:866-6114 GCA_003542935.1 Lachnospiraceae bacterium
AACATGATTCAGGTGTGCAAAAAGACCCGGAACCTTTTTGGGGAGGAGTCTGTCCTCCTGTCCGGCGGTTTCAATCTGGAGAGTACGGTCGGCGGAGATCTCGTGCTGCCTTCCGTTTTTTTTACTGAGGAAAAGAAGCTGGCCGGCGGGCTGCATAATTGCGCCAAAAAGATCGCTGCCCATATGGGAGCCCGGACACACAGGCCGCCCGTTTTCCACTGGTGCAGCTGGTATTATCTGTATGAAAACCTGGATCAGCAGATACTGGAGGAGTACATGGACGCTTTCAAAAAAGAGCAGGATATCCCCTTTTGCTATATTCAGATTGACGCCGGTTATGCGCCCGGCCTGGGGGGCTGGCTGCTGCCGAGCCATCGCTTCCCGGAAGGGCTGAAAAAGGCGGCCGAAACGATTGAGCGGGCCGGTTATGCCCCCGGTATGGCAGGGAAGGAACGGAAAAGAGTGATATATTTACAACTGTTTTGCAGCCCCACGACTCGGCGCTTCTGTTTTTGACGAAGGAGCCGCTGGAGGCTGAACCGGGAAATCTGTGGAAATGGTAGCCAATCTGTGATACAATATCCCCGGACAAATGCTTCAGCATGGATTGAAAAGGCGGAGGGGATATACGGTGAATCTATTTGATTTATTTAGAAAAAAGCCCGGGGAGGACATGGACGGAAAAAATAGAAAAGTGAATGGCCTTATGGAGCTTGAGATTTATTCCGGAATGAAAGTGGTGGTGGAGAGACCGGGAGGGCAGATGCTGTTTATTGCCAAATTACAGAATCTGAACAGGGATACGGCGGAACTGTACCAGTATTCTGATGCCGGAGTTTTGCGGGATACGGAAGTTCTGAATGAGACGGATGCCATCAAGGCAGAGATCCGCGGATACAATGACCGTGAAAGAAAAGCTGTCTTTATGGAAGGGACGATTATCCCCCGGCAGAAACACGTATGGCGGGTGGAAGGGTTAAATGTTACCAGGGTTGAGAATGAGCGTTCTTTTTCGCGCCTGAGCACAGATCTTGATGCGGCTGTTGTGATATCTGACGGAGACAATACGAAGGAGCAGGCCTGCAGGCTGCTGAATATCAGTGCCGGCGGAGCCAGCATCGGCTCGGCGCACCGCTACCACAAAGGAGATACGTTCCTGCTCAAGGCAAAGCTGTCCGAGGATAATATACCGTCTGTCCTATACTGTGAAATACTGCGCGTTATGGAGAAAAATGTGTCCAGCTATGAGTATGGGTGCCGGTTTTTGGAGCTGACCGAAGCCGACCAGGAACAGATCGCGCAGAATATCGTGCTGATGGAAAAAATGGCGGGTCAAACGGCCGGTAAGATTTGATTGCCGGATTCCTCTGTTTGTGATACTATATCTTGTGTACACAAACGAAAGGATTTCGAAGGCAGAAAATGACAAAGCTGAAATTTGGAGAAGATTTCCGTTCTCCGCTGACGGAAGGCTGCAGAAAACTGTGGCAGATGGTGGCTCCCCTTTATGGGCCGGGCGGGAAGAGCGTGTGGTTTGAGCCTCCCCATGATATTCCCATGGCGGCAGGCAGTATAAAAGACATTTTGCCGGATTTTACCCTCGCGGATCCCATGGAAATGATGGGAGTGCGTATATTGGGAGACGCTGCCGGCCGGGTGGGCAGGTCTGTCGGCTGCGGTGTGGGCACGACGGTTTTGCTGGCGCAGGCATTGCTGGATTCCGGGGCGCACATGGTGGCGGCCGGTGTGAATCCGGTTTTGCTGCGTCAAGGAGCAGACCGGGCTGTGGAAGCCGTGGTCGGCCATATCCGTGGCCATGCGTTTGGGGCAGGCGATGAAGCGGTGGTCAAAAACGCGCTTCGCACGGCAGCCACTGATGAGGCAGCCATACATGCCTTGATGGAAGCGTTTGGCAGGGTAGGTTATGACGGCATTGTGACGGTTGAGGATTCGCAGCTTATGGAGACAGAGGTGGAAGCCGGCGGAATCCGTTATGAATATGGGTATGCCTCCCCGGGGTTTGCGGATGATCCGGTCCGGAAGACCGTTACGCTGAAGCAGCCGTATATTCTTCTCATCGACCAGAAGCTGGAAAGCATTACGGAGCTTCAGAAGCTCCTTCTTGAGGTGATTGAAAAAGACGCAGAGCTTTTGATCGTGGCAAGGGAGTATTCCCGGACATTTCTGACGGATATACTCCGCAATGTGAGTCAGAAAGTGTTCCGGGTGGTGGCGGCCATGGCTCCGGGGCACGGTGAGAGCAGGAGGCGCAACATGGAGGCGCTGGCCCTGCGCTGCGGCGGGGTTTTGCAGACAAAGGAGAAGGGCTGTATCCTGGAACGGTGCGGGCTGGAAGTATGCGGCCGGGCCGCGCTGGCGGAAACAGGCAAAGAATATACGAAGATTTCCGGTGCCGCCTGCAGGGATTTGTCCGGTCTTGATGCCATGGGGAAACGTATTACGGCAGAACTGGAACTGGCAGAGACTCCGGAACAGAAAGAGAGCTGTCAGCTGGCGCTGGCCATACTGGCCGGGGACAGTGCGGTGATCCGGGCGGGAGGGACAACGGAGATCGAAATGTTTGCCTGCAAGAGAGATATGGAAAATGCGCTCCTGGCTGCCCGCAGTGTATGGCATCACGGCGCGGCCGACGGAGGCGGGATCGGCTATCTGGAGGCTGCGCATGCGGCAGAAGAGCTGCTTTCCGATATGGATCCGGAGATGGCACTGGGCGTGCGCTGTGTGGTGGGTGCCCTTGGCGTGCCGGCAAAGTGCATTGCCGATAATGCGGGAGAAAACGGGGCCGCTGTAGTGGCCCGGATTCAGGCCCGGGGAATGCCGGGGTATGGTTTTGATGCCGGGAGAAAATGTTTTTGTTCCGTGGCCCGGGCGGGGATTGTGGATCCGGCGGAGGCTCTTTGTGCCGCCTTGGAGGCCGGTGCAAGCGCTGCCTTGACGATTCTCACGGCAGCGGCGGCTGTGGTATTACGGAGGGGATCCTGTGCTCCCGGAGCCTTGCAGTGTATGAATTTGCAGGTTCCGGGAGCGTATCGTCATATTGAGGGAGGAAAAATGAACGCTGTAATCGTAAGCTGTAACACCCTGAGGGATGAACTGACATCGGCGCTGGAAAAATGCCGCTGCCCCTACCCGGTCAGGTATCTGGAGGCGAGTCTTCACAACGTGCCTAAAAAGCTCCACGCTGCGCTCCAGGCGGAGCTTGACCGGCTGGAAGATGTGGATTACGTGCTTTTGGCTTTTGGCACATGCGGCGATGCCCTCTGTAATATTCACACAGGAGATTATACCACGGTGCTTCCCCGGGTGGATGACTGTATCACTTTGCTCCTCGGCTCTGCGGAGAACCGGAAGCAATACCCGGAGAATATGGCCACCTATTTTCTCAGCCGCGGCTGGCTCCGGGGAGAGAGGAATATATGGGTGGAATACCAGTATACGATGGAGAAATTTGGGAAAGAAGTGGGAGAGAGCGTTTTCGGAGCCCTTTTTGGACACTACAGAAACCTGGGCGTGCTGGATACGGGCTGTTATCCCATAGAGGAGATCCGGGATGAGACCGAGCATATAGCAAATGTGCTGCACCTGCAGCATCGGGTGGTTCCGGCTTCCAACCAGTATCTGCGGGAACTCGTTTCCGGTCAGTGGCCGGAGGAACGCTTTTTTGTTTTCCCGCCCCATACGGAAATGACATCGGAGATGCTTCATCCGGGACTGCTTTGACAGCCCCGGTTTTATCTTTTGTTCTGTACGTATCCGGATATGCCGTGCAGTCCTCCGCAGGAAGGCAGCAGATACTGCTCACTATAGCTGATCGGCTTTTCTGCCTGGGTCACATAGAGGCGTTTAATCAACAGCAGAGGCTCGTCTTTGCTGCAGCCCAGCAGGAGGTGCACATCTTCAGGGGGCAGAACCGCATGGATACTGATCCGGGCATGGTACTGAAAGGAAAAGGTTTTTTCGTCAACGGGATCCGGAAAGACCGCATAGTGGATCTCATTTTCAATAGACGGCTCCCCCCTTTTATAAGGAATATACTTTAATTCCGCACCGTAAATCTGGCCGTCGCGGGAATAGACCCGCGTGATGACGATGGCAAATTTATGGGGAGCGACCTGGAGCAGCTGCTGGATTTCGTCATTGATCGTCACGATCTTGGTGTCCCGGATTTCGCTGGTGCTGTTTTTGATAAAATCCGAATTCTCAATCGTAAAATTCCCCAGAGAGGGGCGTTTGACAAAATAACCCCGTTTGGGCTGGGAATAGATGATGCCGTCTATTTCCAGCCTCTTCAATGCCTCGCGGACTGTCCGCCGGGTCGTATCATATTTGGCGCATAATGAGTTTTCGGATGGAAGAATCTCATTTGCCGCGATGTCGTTCTCGATGATCCAGTCACGTATATCAGAATAAATCTGTGAATGCAGCGGCGGCTGGGTTTTTTTCTTAGCCATTAGTCTTGTTTATCCTTCAAAAAAGTATCGCAATAATCCAGTGTATCCTGGAGTTCCCGGGCGGATGCATCTGCGCCGAGAAGAACCCGGCTGGATGGCTGGACGCATCCGCCGCCTACGATGATGTACAGATCATCGCGGAGGCCGATTTCGGTGAGTTTGTCAATGGTTTGCTTCATGAATGACCGGGATGCGGCCATCATGCCGCTGAGCAGCAGGATCTGTGGCCGTTCCTTTAGAACGGCGGCGATGAAGGTATCCGTGGAAACATTGAATCCCAGATCGACGACCTGATAGCCTTTGGCCCGGAGTGATGTGACTACGATATCCTTGCCAATGTCGTGCAGATCCATCTCCACTACACCGATCAGGATCTTGCCCTGCCTGCTGGCCGAGGGCTCTGTCTTTGGGAGCATGTCCAGTACCGCACGGTAAAATGTGCCCGATACCATGAGATCGGCAATGAAGTACTCGCCCTTTTCAAAATAATCCCCTACATATTCCACGCCTTTATTCAGCGATCTCTGAATTTCTTCTGCCGAACATCCGGCGGACAGCATCTCCTGCGCATAACGGATGATCGCGGTTTCATCCAGGTTCGCCATGGCTTCAACCAGAAGTTGAGATACATCGCTCATATCTGCAGATTCCTTTCTATGAAAGCTAACAGTCATATGTTCCATTATAATTTGATTTGAAAGAGTGTCAAGAAAAAGACAAATAAATTATTTGCTTTGAGTTACAGTCCAGCAGCAATGTCATTTACTTAAGCCCGG
>DPJQ01000143.1:0-188 GCA_003542935.1 Lachnospiraceae bacterium
GAAACGGGTGATATCTACCTGGTGGCGGACGTGCTGGGGCATAAGGATGTCAATACCACCCGAAAGCACTATGCGGCAATGCAGGATGCCAATAAGCGTAGGGCAGCCAAAATGGTCCGGCTCAGAGAAAATATAGATAAATAATTTTAAAAATTTCGAACAAATATTTGGAATATATGTTTGCTTTT
>DPJQ01000143.1:489-1728 GCA_003542935.1 Lachnospiraceae bacterium
TTTGGAATATATGTTTGCTTTTTGCTTACTGTTGTGATATACTGTAATTGTATATAATATTGGGGAGGTAATACGATGGGATACGGTAAAATCAGCGCGAAACAGAAAGAAATTTTAGAATATATCAAACATGAAATTTTATATACGGGATATCCGCCTGCTGTACGAGAAATCTGTGAAGCAGTTCATTTAAAATCCACTTCTTCGGTACATTCCCATCTGGAAACGCTAGAGAAAAACGGATATATCCGCAGAGATCCTACGAAACCGCGAGCGATCGAAGTATGCGACGATTCCTTTCAGATGGTGCGTACAGAAACGGTGAGCCTGCCGGTTGTGGGGACGGTGGCTGCCGGTATTCCACTCCTTGCGGAAGAGAATATTACTCAGTATTTTCCCGTACCCGCGGATATGGTACCTGCCGGCGAGCCTTCCTTTGTTCTGAAAGTAAAAGGCGATTCCATGATCAATGCAGGTATTTTCAACGGGGATCAGTTATTTGTACAGATGTGTAATACCGCGCATAACGGGGATACGGTTGTGGCTTTGATTGACGACTCCGCCACGGTAAAGACTTTTTATAAAGAGGAGGATCACATTCGTCTTCAGCCGGAAAATGACACTATGGATCCGATTATCGTAGAGGATTGCAAGATTCTTGGAAAAGTCTACGGTGTATTCCGTCTGTTTTCCTGACAGGCGGTATCCTTTTTACAGCAGATAGTATGAGCGGACTGGGATTAACACCGCCACTCCGCTCTTTCCTTTATTCTGTCGGATCTTCTGTCAGGCTTTCTTTCCCGACTACTTTTCCGTCTCTCCAGATGCGGTCCAGATCATAAAAGAGTCGGTTTTCTTTATCAAATATGTGTACGATAATGTCCCTGTAGTCCATGAGTACCCAGTTTGCCGTCTGATAGCCTTCTATTTGCTTCAGGGGCAGTCCTGCTTTTCCCAGTGTTTCTTCTATATGATCTGCAAGCGTCTGTATCTGACTTTTGTTCGTTCCGTTTGCTATGATGAAATAGTCTGCAATTGTGGAAATTTCGCTGATATCGATGATATGGATGTCTTCCGCTTTTTTATCTTCCAGTGCGTTCACGGCTATTCTGGCAAATTCTTTTACTGTTTTCATGAGTTTCCCTCTTTTCTGTAATAATCATATGTTTTTTTTGTCATTGGATCGATATCGCTTTTGAGTGTTTCCAGATAAGAAAGAGTATCTTCCAATATTCTGAC
>DPJQ01000143.1:2021-11839 GCA_003542935.1 Lachnospiraceae bacterium
ATATTCTGACAAGTGCCTGATCCAGATCTGCGAAGGCGAGCCTTCGAATAACCGCCAGATTGGGAGCCTGTTTCCGGTTCGGTTCTATATAATCGGCAATATAGATAATTTTTTCCAGTTTTGTCATTCCCGGCCTTCCGGTGGTATGGTTCAGGATCGCATTGATAATATCCTTTTCCCGGACGCCATATCGCTCCATTGCCAGAAAGCTTCCTACCTTGGCATGCAGCAAAAAAGGGTTTTTGGCTTCTATTTTATTTACATGAATGTTGTGTTTTTCGCAAATTTTCAATTTCTGAGAATTTTTCAGACATTTGGCGCAGTCATGGAGTAATCCTGCCAGTTCTGCATTTTTGACATTTTCATTGTGACACATGGCGAGACAGCTTGCCGTATAAGCCACACCCAATGTATGCTCATAACGTTTCTTATCCAATGTTTTTTCCATTGCTTTTCGAATTTTTGAAATGTCTGCCTGTTTTAATTTCATCCGTTTTCTCCCCTGTTCCCTTTTTTATAGCTTATCCGTTTTCGTAAAAATGATGATCTTTAATATAGCGCTCTACTGTCCGGGGAAGCAATTCGCGGACAGATGTTCCTTCCGAGATTGCTTTTCTGATTTGCGAAGAGGAAATATCGATATGGTCTGCCGCAATCAGACGGATATCTGCCTGATACAATTTTTTCAGCTGTTCTATTTTTTCCTGTAACTGCTCCAGTGAGACCCCGGTACGATATGCGGCCAGAATCGTTACGGAGCGAAAAATATAGGCAGGATTGTTCCAGTTTTCCATGGAAAATACAGTGTCTGCTCCTGTCAAAAAGAAAAACTTCGTATCTTTTTGCTGCCTTTGCAATTCCCGTATCGTTTCATGCGAATAAGAATTCCCTTTTTTTTCTATTTCAATGGCAGAGACACGGAAATGAGGATTTCCCTGGATGGCAAGCTGTACCATTGCCATCCTGTCCTTTGCCGGAACAATTTTTTGCTGATTTTTCATATAGGAAATACCGCTGGGAATAAATAGAACCTGATCCAGAGATGCGGCACGCATTGCTTTTTCTGCCAATCTGAGATGGCCCAAATGAATGGGGTTGAATGTCCCTCCCAGAATTCCTACTTTTTTATGGTTCTTCTTCTCTTTCTTTTCCATAGAGGTATTATGCCAGAGGAAGGACGATACGGGGATTGTCTTTGTCCGGTTTATAGAGAACGATTTTTTTCCCGATTACCTGTACGACAGTGGACTTTGTTCTCTCCGCCAGTACTGCGGCAATTTCTCCGGGATCGTCCATACAATTTTTTAACACCGTAATTTTTACCAGCTCTTTTGTATTGAAAGCTTCCTCGATCGATTTTGTCACTTCCGGGGTCAGGCTTGCTTTGCCGATCTGATAGACAGAACGCAGAGTACCGGCCAATCCCTTCAAATATGCACGCTGTTTGCTTGTCAATTTCATAACCTGTCTCCTATTTGTAGTAATCAAAGGAAAGCCCATACATACGTACCGTATCGCCTTCCCGGATGCCAAGAGCCTCCAGCTCGGTCAAAATACCGTTCTCCTTTAAAAAATTCTGGAAAAATACGAATTCCTTTTCACTCTCCAGATTCGTATAGCCGAGCATTTTTTCAATGCGGGGTCCTTCTATAACATATTCCTGCTTTTCTTCATCGTATGTGACCGTATAAGGATCATTTGCATAAGCGATTTCCGTTTCCGGAAAGTACTCCTGTTCAAAGACGACGGGAGCGTCCTCCATCGTATCCAGCATGCTGCCCACATAGTAGAGCATTTCCGTTACCCCCTGTCCCGTGACGGCGGATATAGGAAATACCCGGATTCCTTTCGGCTCAAATTCTGCCTTCAGACGGGAAACGGGATCTTTACCCTCCTGCTGGATAATAGCGTCCGTTTTATTGGCGGCTATAATCTGCGGACGGGCGGCCAGATCTGCATTGTACTTTTTCAGTTCCCGGTCGATGGCATAGATATCTTCGATAGGGTCTCTTCCTTCTGTGGAGGCCGCATCTACGATATGAATCAGGAATTTCGTGCGCTCGATATGGCGCAGAAACTCGTGGCCAAGTCCGACACCCTCGGAAGCCCCTTCGATCAGCCCCGGAATATCCGCCATCACAAATCCCTTTGCATCCGGCATATCTACCACACCCAAATTGGGATTGAGCGTGGTAAAATGATAGTTGGCAATTTTCGGTCTGGCATTGGTCACTCTGGCCAACAGGGTGGATTTTCCCACATTGGGAAATCCCACGAGCCCCACGTCTGCGATTACTTTCAGCTCCAGCAGAAGTTCCAGTTCCCTGGCCGGTTGCCCCGGCTGGGCATATTTGGGAGCCTGCATGGTGGCGGTGGCATAGTGCATATTACCTTTGCCGCCCCGGCCTCCTTTAAGTACCACCTGTCTGCGGTTTTCACCGGACATATCCGCTACGACCTTCCCGGTACTGGTTTCAATGATCACTGTACCCTCCGGCACCTTTAAAACGATGTCTTCACCGTCAGAACCATGGCAACGACGTTTTCCACCTTCCTGGCCATTTTTTGCCGCGTATTTTCTCTTATGGCGGAATTCAGAAAGTGTATTGAGCCCCTCATCCACCTCAAATATGACATCTCCGCCCCGGCCACCGTCTCCACCGTCGGGACCTCCGTTCGGTACATACAGCTCCCGTCGGAAGCTCACATGGCCGTCTCCGCCCTTCCCTGACCGGATATTTATGGTCGCTCTGTCTGCAAACATATTACCTCTCTTCTGCGAAATGCTTCTTAAAAATTCTGAAACTCTCAAACCCGTTTCAGCCCGCCTGAACGGCTATGACAGTATTATTCCCGGTTGCCATACCAATTCTACACTAACTTTATATAAAATACAAATAAAAATTGCGGTTACTTCCCGGTTTCCTGGCAATCGGGTTAAAAAAAGAACCCCAAGCCATTCTGGCCTGAAGCTCTCTTCTTAAAATCTTATTCCGCTGCCACCGGAACGATGGACACCTGCTTTTTGTCACGGCCCTTTCTCTGGAACCGTACAATGCCGTCAGCTTTGGCATACAGGGTATCGTCTCTGCCGATACCTACATTTATGCCCGGATGAATCTTGGTTCCGCGCTGTCTGTACAGGATGTTTCCGGCCTTGACAAACTGTCCGTCAGCTCTCTTCGCACCAAGTCTCTTGGACTCGGAATCACGGCCGTTCTTGGTGGAACCGACACCTTTTTTATGAGCGAAAATCTGAAGGTTTACTCTCATCATAGTTTCATACCTCCTTGGTCATTATCTCTATAAACGTATCTCCATACGATTGCTGAATGCCCTCAAGGCCAAGACAAAGGGACCGCATCAACAGCTTTGTGCCTGGGGACGCTTCTTCATCTACGGTGATCTCCATAAATCCGTCTCCGTCATCACAGGTAAAATCATCCTCTGTGAACATCTCGATGGAATTTACCGTATTGACCATCAGAATAGAGACGGCTGCACAGATGATATCCTGCCCTTCCTCAGCATAACCGGCATGGCCCTTCACAGTAACCTTGATGCATTCCTGATTCTTTTTGGCTATCTGAACATGGATCATAGCAGCGAGATCAAGCGTTGATCTTTTCGATCTTAACAGCTGTGTACTGCTGTCTGTGTCCGTTTTTCTTGTGATAGCCAGTTTTTCTTTTATACTTGTAAACGATAACTTTCTTGTGCTTACCGTTTCCAAGTACAGATGCAGTCACGGTCGCTCCGGCAACGTCACTGCCTACCTTGAGGCCTTCGTTGCTCACGGCCAGCACCTGATCGAAAGTAACTGTCTCACCGGACTCTACGCCGAGCTTTTCCACTTTGATAATGTCACCCTCGGATACTTTGTACTGTTTACCACCTGTTGCAATAATTGCGTACATATGGCACCTCCTTGAACTTACTCGCCAGATATGGTGACTTTAAAAGTCTTAAACCTCTCTGTGCGGCATACTTGATTATCCTAACACAAGAAAATGCCTCAGTCAAGCGATTTTCCCTGAGTTTTTCACATTTTCAGCCTATACGGTTAATCCCCCCGGTGTGCCATCAAATATTATCCCCTTTTCCCGCCTTCCTGAGCCTCTATCTGCTCCGGACGACACAAACTGCCCTCCTCAAAAGTATATTCGGGAGTCACAAAAGGATACGTGATCTCATCCTCATAATACCAGGGATCTTCTTCGTGCAGGATATTTTTTAACACATGGAATTCCTGAGCCGGCATATAGCCCTGAGCCAGCAGAAATGCTTTTCTTCCGCTGCCATCTACGCAGGCATCCACGATCATCACCACATGGCCCGGACTGCCGCCTTTCAAAAAAACATCCCCGGGAGCTGCATCCGCAAGAGAAATTCCCCCGCATTCGGCAGCCATGGAAAGGGTTCCGGCATAGCTGAATACAATCCGCATAAAGGACTGAAAACATCCGTAGGAATCGTCAAAGGAAGCTGATTTTGACCAGGAGACTTCGCTGCCGTTCACTTTGATCCGCCATCCTTCCCGCCATTTTTCATATTCGGCCAGAAATCCATTGACAAAATGGAACCGGATCTTGTCATATTCCCCTTTCTCCCAGTAATACTCGGCATATACCCGCATAACAGAATCCGCACACTGCTGCAGGTCTTCCTCCTCTATGGGCAGCGTAAACACCGCCACGTGGCTGTCCTGATTTCCTTTGGGAGTGCCGTCATACAGAAGCACCGGGCTTTGATCCGGTTTTAACTCATATGTCCGCAAATATTCCGCGAGGCTGCCTTCCTCCGCTTCCGTACGCATGTAGCCTTCCGGCGTCCGTATGCGGCTTTCCAGAGTTGTTCCATCCGGATCGATCAAACCGAATGTGTCCTCTTCAAAACCGGCATCATCCGAAGGGGCTCCCTCCGGCAAAATACTTTTGGAATCAAAACCGACATCATCCGAAAAGCTTCTTTCCGGCAAAATACTTTCGGAAGATTCGGTCACAGGAAAAAAGGATACCTCTGATTCCTCCCTGTTGTCTTTTTTCTTCCCATTGCATCCAATGAGTATCAGTGCAAATATCATCAGAGATAAAACACTGTATATCATCCTTCCGCGTTTCATCTTTCCTTTCTCCTCTCCGCTATGAGTATTTTAGCCGATTCCCTCTATTTTCCGGCATTCCTGATTACATCGCAGTTTCTCAGTTTTTCATGCAGTATATCAAGAATCCCTCTTCCCAAAAAGCAGCCCTGGTTCCTTTTCCAGAACCCTGTAAAAACCCTGACGGAAGCGCACATAAAACGCCAGATAAAAAATCACGTCTTTAGGTGCGCGTATGTCTTTTAGCTCTTTCCCTATATATCTTTTCTTCTGTTCCTCATCCATGCCGTCCCAGCACTGGTTCGCAAGTCGCTCAACCTGTCGAGCGATGTTCCGACTATCCTTCCCCAGCTGTCTGGCCACCACCGGATAAATATCTTTTGTCACCAGGATGTCATCCATAGCCACTCTCTCCTCAAAAAGCAGCTTCCCTGCCTCGCGGACCGCAGATGCCAGGGCCTGGGTTCCTTTTCTCCCTGGTTCGAAAATCTCACGGATCAGGGCATCCTCTTTGGTCATTTTTGTCATATCAAAATCCCTCCTTTTGGTTTTAGTAAGAATAGAATATGACAAAATTTTCCATTTGCGACGTTATGCGACAGCATTCGTTAAATTTATTTTATATTCACTGAGGCGCACCACCGTTTTTATCCCCATTTCAGTGAACAGGTTAAAAATGCAGACATCGTTTTTAAGACTGTATCTTTATTTTTTTCATGTTGTTGCATCCTTTCATCTTCGTAGAATTTACACCAGTATACCATACTCCCAAACAAATTAGTATATCGAAATCAACAGTATACTTTATTGCCTTTCACAAATTTATATATTATAATACAAACGTTCTGGAAAAAAGTAGTATTCCTATAAACTGTGTGTACAAAGTCAGGGAGGACATTATGGCAAATGACATTCAGGATGAGAGATATTCCGTAGCCGACGAAGCTATTCGTGATGCGCTTTTTTTGATCTTAAAAGAAAAGGATTTAGAAAAAATAACGGTGTCTGATATCATAAAAAGAGCCGGTATCGTGCGCAGTACTTTTTACAACCACTACGAAAATATTCCGGCTCTTGTGACTGCCATTGAGAATAAAACCATAGAGGATATCTTCTCCATGATGAATACTTTCCATCCAAAAAATGACAGGGATCTATGTAAATCTTATTATCTGACCATCTGTGAATACACTATTAAAAATCCGCTTCTGGCGAATCTCCTTATCAATCCGGGAGAAGATACGTTTTTCGAGAAGGCAGTGACTATGTTCCACCGCTATGTCCGGCAGGTGACACAGAATGCCACACCCTCTCAAAATGATAAAGAGGTATTGTCCTATGTGATTGCCAGCACCATCGGCAGCACCATCGGTGTACTCCACAAATGGGCAAAAGACGGTTTTCAGGTTCCCCCTGAAACCATTGCGGATATCCTGACACAGACTTTTACGGCAGGTATGCTCCCTTACATACTGTAGGAAGCATAATCCGCCCATGTGCAATCCGCTTTATTTCCTTCTACGCTACAGGGAGCGGCTCATCCACCAGGGCTTCCTGTCTCTTAATTTTCTTTGTCGAATTCCTAATAAAGGGATTTTTTCTCACCACCAGTCCCGTGATCTGACGATAAGTGGGTTGGTTTTTATTATACTGATCCAGGAATTCCTGCAGAGCGGCATGGACAGCTTCCCCATCCAGTCTCTTCGCTGCGACGACCTCCTGATCGGGATAGATCCTCGCGGTAAGCCCGTTATTCTCACCCGTTACGATCACCTCCCCCACCAGCATGTTGAGGGCTAATTTATTTTCGATCTCCTCGGGCGAAATATTCTCGCCGTTGGAAAGAATGATTAAATTCTTTACACGGCCATTGATAAACAAAAATCCATCCTCATCCAGATATCCCTTATCCCCTGTATGAAGCCATCCGTCTTTCAGGGTTTCTGCGGTCTCCTCCGGCATCTGGTAATATCCCTTCATGACACTGCTGCCCCTTACCAGAATCTCGCCGTTTTCAAATCTGACCTCCACATTACAGAGGGGTTTTCCGATGGATCCTGCCTTATGAATTTTCGGCGTGTTGGAACTGATGACCGGCGAGCACTCCGACATACCGTATCCCTCAAAGACATCCACCCCATACTCGGCAAACTGATCAATATAGTAGGGATCCAGGTGGGCCCCTCCGGTAAATATAATCTTCAGATTTCCGCCAAATACGTTGGCCGCTACGGCTTTTTTGGGGATGGCGGCATCCACACTGGCAAGTTTCTTATAAATGGTCTCAATCATCAGAGGAACCATGAGCATGACATCCGGCTTGAATATACTCATGTTTCTCACCATATGCATCAGGGAATCGTTAATACATACCGTTGCACCCAGAGAGAATCCTTTGAGCCAGTCCATCACCAGGCAGAACGCATGATGGATCGGGAGCACGCTGAGCACCCTGGTTCCGGGTTCTGCCGTATATTCAACAGCCTCTACGTTCGATGCCAGATTGTACTGTGTCAGCATTACTCCTTTGCTTTTTCCTGTCGTTCCGGATGTATATATAATTGTTGCCACATCCTCCGGCTCCGGCCTGTCTGCATCGGCATCAGCCTTTTGGGAAGCCGCTTTAAGTTCCGCCAGAGACGCGATCCTCTCGTCTGCGGAGTCCGTTTCTTCCTCCTGCAGCAGCCAGATTTTCCTGAGCTTCGGGCACTGTTTTAAAAATTCATCCAGAAGGGCTTTATGCCTGGGGCTCAAAAAGAGCGCTTCGGAGTCCGAACGATTGATCAGATCGATCAGGTCCTCCCCCGGAAGGCCTGCATCCAGGGGCACGGCAATCGTATTTCCGGTAATAATACCCAGATAGCTTTCCATCCATTCCACGGAACTGGCCCCAATCAGCGAAATGTGTTTTCCCCGAAAACCTTCTGCCAACAGTCCCTTTCTCACCGCCACGGCGTCCTTCATCAGTTCACTATAGCTTCTCTCAAAAATCTCTTTCTTTTTCAGCCATTTTACGGCTGTGATATCCGCAAATTTATTTGCGCTGTCTTCCAACACATCACGAATCAGTGTTCCCATATCTTTATGCCTCCTGCTGCAATTTTTCCAATAAATCAAGTGCCTCCGCAATTGTGCGGACCTGCAGGGCCTCTTCTCCTTCCAGCTCTATGTCAAAGGTATCCTCCAGCTCGCCCAGAAATGACATAAAGTCAAGGGAACTGAACCCGAGATCCTCTCTAAACCGCATAGTATTGTTCATTTCCTCCGGAGTTACCTCACAATACTGCGCTACGATCGTCTTAAACTGCATTTCCTGTGTCATAATTTTCTCCTTATTTTTAATATTTTTTATATCTGTTCCATGATCTCCCCGATGCTCATATCCGGATGGGCAATTCCTTTAAACAGGATCCGCATCATGTAGTAATACAAAAGTTCCATATCATGCTCTTCCAGATGGGCTGTCTGATAATGATAGGAGAAATTCATTCCCCCATTCTCCGTGTGGGATACGGTCAGATACATTTTTTTGGTGGCCGCGCCGTTGGCAAACCATTTGGAATGCTGCGGGATATTTTCGAGATGGGGATTATCCATCTTCACCGGCATCGGCTGGTAGGTGAGGTAACAGCTCTCATAGGTGGTATTTTCCGGCGTGTGATACCGCCGCCTCATCTCATCTTCTATCAACGCGGGATCATAATTACTGTGCATATAGATTTTATTCTGCACATTCTGGATCTCATAGGCGGCCGACATAAAATCCGTATCCGGAGAAATCACGGTTCGGCACGGGAACATGATCGTCCTGCTGCCGCCCGAAGTCCACTCGTCATGGGTGGAACGCCTGGAAATAAAATTCTGGATCGTGATATCTTCCTGCCCGTCGTTTACCTTTGACAGATATGTCCGGATGCTCAGCAGCAGTAGATTGGTCATGGATAACTGATGGTTCATACAAAAATCCATCAAATTCTTCGTCGGCTCCGGCTCCAGCCAGTAGTCTTTGACATCCACAAACAGATTTTCCAGCTCAATATCCGCGGCTCTCAGCTTTTTATCGTCATACTTCTTCCTTGATTCCTCAAGAACCGAAGGACCCTGAATATCGGAATACAGCGGTTCTCCCAAAGCATCCAGCTGGTCGTCCCAGAACTTCTTATCCTTCGCAAAACGTTTCCCGTTGTTTGCCCTTTTCAGATCCTTATCCAGCATTTTTTCAAAGTCTGCCAGATCATCCGGATATTCCGTTCCGAATCTGTAATGCGTGTAGAGCTGCATCAGATCATTGATCATGACTACCAGACCGCAGGAATCAATGAGTCTGTGATCCATGTGGATGAAAAATCCGTTGAAACCCTCCGGAAGTTTCATCATCGACACATCGCACAGCGGAATATTATCCCCATCAAAGGTCTCATATGCCCACTGCTGCATCAGATGGTCCGCATCGGCCATGCTCATGCCGGACAGATCTTTGAGCGGAATGTCCCGGGTATCCTTTTTTACGATATACTGCTTTACCTCTCCCGTTTTATCTGGCTTGGTAAAGCGAACCCGCATACATCCGTAGCGTTCCAATTCCAATTGAATACACTTTTTCAAAAGGCCAAAATCCAACGGCGATTTCAGGGACGCCACGACGCTTACCCCCGATACCTGCTGTGTCTTATATTTCAAAATCCAGTTGTGATGCATTTTCTGTGCCGCTGTTAAA
>DPJQ01000143.1:12127-12342 GCA_003542935.1 Lachnospiraceae bacterium
GCATTTTCTGTGCCGCTGTTAAAGGATAATATTCCCTCATTCATAGATCCTCCTCGTATTTTTTGCAATTGAGACGTTACCACATTTCATTTTGCATTTCCATCCCCCGGAGGACTTATCAAACATTTTATGTAAAATTGTCTAAGACTTCATACAGCGTGCTGCACCATCTCGCAATAAAAAAACGCCAGCATATAAAAACTGACGTTTATGGC
>DPJQ01000143.1:12662-14039 GCA_003542935.1 Lachnospiraceae bacterium
GTTTATGGCATTAATCATCATACCTGGCAAAAAAATCCAACAATTTCTGTCTGTATAATTCAGGCTCCACATAGGCGCTGCAGAGGTGTCTGGCTTTCGGCACCACCACAAGCTCTTTAGGCGCCCGGCATATGGAATAATTGTATCTGGAATTTTTGTAGTTTACATAAGTATCTTCCGCACCGTGGAAAAATAAGATCGGTCTCCGGTTTCTCTCCATGGCTTTTGTCGTATCTGCGTCGCTCATGCGAAAACCGGCCAACATTTTGCAGAACAGATTCAGCCGGAACAACAGCAGCCCTACCCAGTGCAGATGGAACCAGTTTGCCGCCATATCCTTGATCTGTCCCTTCATGGAGCAAAAGCCACAATCTGCGATGAGCCCTTTTACCTCACCCGGCAGTCTGTGTCCCGATGCCATGAGCACCGCCGCGGCTCCCATGGATTCTCCATAAAGATAGATCGGGAGCTTTTTCTTATTCCGTCTGGCAATATAATAGGCCCACCGCTGTACGTCATACTGTTCCAGGGCCCCAAAAGTAATATATTCTCCCTCGCTCTTTCCACAGCACCGCTGGTCGATAAAGAGCAGATTGCAGTGATGTTCATGAAGGAATCGGGAGATATAGGCAAAATCACCGAAACCGCTGCCCTTGTATCCATGGCTCAGCAGCACGAATCTCCGGGCATTTTCCGCCGGCAGATAGCGGGCATGAAGCAGCAGGCCGTCCCTGCTCTCCATATAACAATCCTGCATAAGCTGCTGCCGGCACCAGGCCTTGCCCTCCTCATATTCTTTTTCAAACTTATGCCGTGGGTGGTTTACCTTTATATGGGATAATTGAAACCATCTTTTTTTCATCAGCTTTTTTTGTTCTTTGCAGCGGACGGTCATATTAAAGAAAGACCAGCCGGCCGCCATAAATACACCGGCGGCGGCAGAGACGGCGCCTGATATTTTCAATACTTTATTTTTCATTATGATATGTGTAACCCTTTCCTGTAATGAAATATATGAAAACTGACTGTAACTGTTCAGCACAGGTCGAAGCACTCCACAGGACGCCTTCGGTGTGCTGCCAAGACCGTAAGAACATGATTCAGGTGTGCAAAAAGTCTTCACTTCGTTCCGGTCGGTTTTTAACGAGCGCTACCGGCGCTCAGGCAGTATTTCGGTGTATTATTATAATACAATTAGTGGTCAAAAACAAATTATACGGATACATTCAGATTTTTTCATAAAGAAAACGCCCCCGAAGAGGCGCATTCTTAGATTATATCGCAACAAGCCTATTTTTTCCGCACCGGGAAACATACCTCCGTCACCAGTTCCTCCGGATCGGAAGTCTGTCCGGGGCTCACATGATAGATGCAGAA
>DPJQ01000059.1:0-134 GCA_003542935.1 Lachnospiraceae bacterium
GTATAGAATTACACAACTGAAACTGTTGATAATTATTATGTTAAATGGCAACTATCTTAAATGAGACAGTTTCACTTAAGCAAATTTCCGCTTTAGTATTTGGAACCACTACGAAATCGTGGGCGTTAAATTTC
>DPJQ01000059.1:451-6391 GCA_003542935.1 Lachnospiraceae bacterium
CCACCAGATAATCAACCGCTTTCTTTATCCTTGCCATCTCATTGCTGTATATCCTATATGCCGCATTCACTACAATGTAGCACTATATCCATATTTACTATCACTCAATCCTTCTAATGGACAATCCTGATCCATAATAATCCTGCTTGTATTTTTCTTACTCAGAAAACAGTAATCTTCCATATCCAAATGTTGGCTCATATTTTGCCTAAAAATACAATTGTTACAATTCTCTGGTACATTGTCCACATAAATTTTCATGAATCCTCCATCATACCGTTATTGTATACACATCATTCCATTACATCCATCATTTTAATATTGTCGGCATACGTGCCTTCTCCAAATCATCCATGTTATTAATCCCCGTCAGTATTCTCACCCTCCACTTTCAATAACCCTTTTTCAATTAATGTGTTCCTCTGCCTTGTATCACAAATGCAGTGTTCACTTAACCCGGCAAACCCGTTTTCAATATTTTTCCTGTATTTATTGTTCATACTGTTTTTCAGTTTCGTGCTCCGGCGGTATTGAACCGTAACATATGGAATCCTTTTTTCATCTTCAGCATCAAAAATATTCATAGTTACCGGGGCATGGATACTTGGTGTCAGTGTGCCTAATCCCGTTAAATTTATCTTCTCCCCATTCTCTAACGCTTTTACACACTCATCACAAAATTTGTATATGACATCCCTGATAGATTCCATCCTGTAATATATATTATCTTCCCTCTGCATGATCCTTTCTGCCAATTGTTTAACTGTAAGCCCATAAGAGCGTTTATATTCTGTTTTTGCTGTCTGCATTCTTGTATTACCCTTTCCTTTCAATTGTGGTTTATTAATTTGGTGAATTATGTTTTTGATTTGGTGATTGTAATGATTTATCAGAAAGGCAGTAGTTGACTGATCCTGGATGTACTGCTTCCTTTGTAAATTACTTACAATGAAACTGGTGTTTTATGTTATGGATGTTTTGGATTGTAGGCTGGATTGAAATATGAAATTTAGGCACTAAAATAAGTCCATTATCAACTATACTTATTTAGATGATAATGGACTTATTTAGATGTCCAAACAACATATGTGCAAGATTCTCCTTTCCTGCTTATTTTTTAATGGTCACTTTAATGGTCACTTTTTTACAAACTTCTCTTAACCCCTTGATATTACTGACTTTTTTAATAGTGTACAGGGTTCAAGTCCCATCTTCCGCATGATTTTTACACCGGGGTATGGCTCAGTTTGGCTAGAGCGCACGGCTGGGGGCCGTGAGGTCGCAGGTTCGAATCCTGTTACCCCGATTTTTTAACCTCAAATCTAAGGGAAACCGATGATTTGAGGTTTTTGTTTTTGCAGCTGCAAAGGAGGAACTGCTTTTGAATATCATAGTCAGCTTCAGCGGAAGATGCGGCGGAAATTGCGATGCCATTGCAAAATACATTTCCTCCGGAGATGATTGCCTGTTGTTCATGCGTGAATTATCCACCCAGCCCTGCGCTAACTGTAGTTACGAGTGTATGTCCGGCCCATGTAAATATCGTGATGACGGCACATATGCTTTTTTTGAGAAGCTTTCTCTGGCTGACAAGATATTTTTTATCATTCCCATGTATTGCGGAAATCCCTCCGCCCTGTATTTTATTATGAATGAGCGCTGCCAGGATTACTTTATGCAGAATCAGAGCCAATATGAAAATATCACAAAAAAGCTATACATCATCGCTGTTTACGGAAATGCCGATGAATATCCTGATTTTTTGAATCTGTTTGCCCGGCAATATGATTTTAAGAATGCAAAAGAACATATATTGGGCCTGGAACGTCATAAATACAAGCAGAAAATGAAAGATTTTCTCTTAGATGCAGAGGATGTTAAAGTAAAATTGAACATCTTTACCGGCAAATCCAAAACGCAATTCCCGTCTTGACAAACCGGGCCGCGGATGGTAGGATAGCATCATTCCAGAGGAGAGGGGTGAAAAAGTGAGAAAATAACCTGCTTTTGATTACGTGAACTTTTATCAGTATTTTACAGTCTCTGTATGCTGTTTTGTCATGTTACCGGAAGTGGATTATGTTCTCACGCCCTCTCTTTTTTGTGCGCAAAAACGCAAAAAGAGCGGCCCTGTGCTGCGCTGCATCCTTTCTTTTACATGATAAAACGTAACTGTCTGGCACAGGCCGAAGCATTTCCCCCGGAACGCCTTCGGTGTACTGCTGAGACTGGAAAGGAGCGATGATATGGCACAGATCAATGTAAATAACCTGACCTTCTCCTATGAGGGAAGCTTTGACAATATCTTTGACCAGGCTTCTTTTTCCCTGGACACCGACTGGAAGCTGGGATTCATCGGACGCAACGGAAAGGGAAAGACCACTTTCCTGAATCTTCTGCTGGGAAAATATCCCTATACGGGAACAATCACGACTCCCACGGCTTTCGACTATTTTCCCTACGCCGTCACCCGTAAACAGATGCTGCTGCCCGCAGCGGAATTCGCGGAGGAACTGAAAACCGCCTGTGAACAGTGGCGCGTCCTGCGGGAGCTGGATCAACTGTGCGAAGATGCCAGGATCCTGTACCGGCCCTTCGGCACTTTGAGTCCCGGAGAACGCACCAAAGTCCTGCTGGCCGTCCTGTTTTCCGGCGAAAATGATTTCCTGCTGATCGACGAACCCACTAACCACCTGGATCAGTCATCCCGGGAAACCGTCAAAAAATATCTGTCCTCCAAAAAGGGATTTATCCTGGTCTCCCACGACCGGGATCTGCTGGATGCCTGTGTGGATCACGTCCTGGTGCTGAACCGGCAGACCATCGAAGTCCAGAGCGGGAATTTTTCAAGCTGGTGGGAAAACAAAAAGCGGAAGGATCAGTTCGTCCTGACGGAAAACGAAAAACACCGCAGGGAGATCGGAAAGCTAAAGGCGGCGGCAGACCGCGCTTCCCGCTGGGCCGCCAAAAACGAGGGCACGAAGATCGGATATGATCCTATCAAGGATCATGACCGGGGCAACGGTACCAGGCCCTATATCGGCGCGAAAACAAAAAAGATGCAGAGCCGGGTCCGACAGATGCAAAATCGGATCGACCTGGAGATACAGGAAAAGGAGGGGCTCCTGGTGGATCTGGAGCAGCCGGTGGATCTGAAGCTTGCGCCCCTATCCCATCACAAAAAGACCCTGCTATCCCTCCGGGATTACGGGATCACATATGCCGGCGCCGACCGACCGGTTTTTACCGGCCTGACTTTTACCGCCGACCAGGGGGAACGGATCGCTCTGCACGGAGAAAACGGCTGCGGGAAATCCACTCTCATCAAAATGTTCCTGCAAAAATCCGGTTTCACCGATCGTCCCATGCCCGTTATTGAGAGCGGACACTGTGAGACGGCATCGGGGCTCATCCTGTCCTATGTCGATCAGGATACCTCCCGGCTGGCAGGAAGCCTCTCTGACTTTTGTCTGAAGCGCGGCCTGGATCTCAGTCTGCTCGGCTCCATACTCCGGCAGCTCGGCCTGGAACGGACTCAGCTCTCTAAAAACGTGGAGGAATACTCGGAAGGGCAGAAAAAGAAGCTGCTGATCGCCGCCAGCCTGCTCACACCGGCCCACCTGTATGTGTGGGACGAACCGCTCAATTATATTGACGTGTTCTCCCGGATGCAGATAGAAAAACTGCTGTTGGAATATCAGCCCACCATGCTTTTCGTGGAACATGACGCCCGATTTCGGGAAACAATCGCCACGAAGATGATTACGCTGTGAAAATGTAACAGTTCAGCCTCCGGCTGAACTGTTACCTCACCGCTTCATCCCTTTCAACATTTCCTTATCTTCCGGCGTCACCCGATAGGATTCCCGGGCTTTCTGGAGAGCCTTGTTATATGTCCAGGCATCCATATCCGTTTCCCGGAAAAAAGCAAGAGTTTTCTCCCGATATTTCACAAAACAGACCGAGAGCCCCCAGGCCACCGCCATCTTCACATAATAATCCTCAAGGTGCACGGAGCCGTAGACGGCAAGCACCCGGTCGATCCATTCATCCACCAGATAATACTGCATCAGAATGACCAGTGCAAACCGCCGTTCGTACTCTCCCTCCGAAAGGAGATACGGCTGCAGGAATTCGTACATCCGCTCTCTGTTTTTCTTCACTGCCTTCCATTCCCCGCAGACCACATCACAGACGGCCCAGTTGTCGATCCGTGGAATAAACCCGGCCATCCACTCCAGCGTTTCCTCAAAATCGCATTTTGCCCCGGCGGCCACCATCCCGGAGAGCATGGTCAGCTCATAGACCTGCTCCTCTCCTGCCATCTCAAGAAACTCCCGCCAGTCTCCCCGGATGATCTCCTTCGCCACCTTCCTAAGCTCCGGTACACGGATGCCCCAAAATTCCTGGGAGACGCCGGGAATCAGCTTCCCATGAAAATCCCGGTATTTCTCATCCGCCATCCCCCGCAGCATGTCCCGCAGCGCTTCGTACCCGTCTTTTGTATATGTTTCCATCTGTTTTCTCCTTGGTTCTTAAACTGCTTTTATTTTATCATATTCCTTTGTGGAACTTTCGTCTATTTCCGCTTGCACTTTTCTGATAATTTTGTATAATATAACTAGTACTCTATCCGGCCAGTAACTGCACCGACAGTGCAATTTCCGGCCGGATAGAGTACTGGAACTCACAGAAAGCCCGGCATACCCGACGCTTTTATTGTAACCATCATGCGCCCCTTTGGCGTACCACTATGCATGAAAGCCGAATCTGGCGCACCTGGCATCCCTGAATGAATGCTGCCTGCGGCAGCGGGCTTTTATAGTAATCAGTATAGGAGATAGACAGTATGAGACGAAGAGTAGCAGAAATCATTCACATCGTACCGGAAGAGAGAGAAGAGTTTTTGAATAACCTGATCACTCCCAGCAAGAAGACCCAACAGCTCATGTGGCTCCACGGTATCCGCAGACAGTTCTTTTTTGAGATGGGTGACACAATCCTCTATACCTTTGAGTATCATGGCGAGAACTTCAAGAAAGATATGGAAGCCCTGACCGTTGTATTGGCTGCCAACAATATCCTGGTTTCCAAGAGACGCCGCGACACTCCGCTGGAAGAGAGGGCGACAACCAACTGGTGGGCTCCCCTGAAACGTCTTGGCTCCAATCTGACCTCCAATCCTCTGCCCGACGACAATGAGGAAGAAGAGCTGGAAGAGCAGTACCGTATGATGGCCGACGGCATGATTCTCAGCAGTGTGGACACCTCCTTTGACGAAGATGACTGGAGCGAATCCGTACATATCTGACGGCAACACCTCCTTATTTTTCATTATATAGAAATAGCCGCCCCTTTTCTGACATTTTCGGGGGCGGCATTTTTCTATAATAATTCCCTTTTCCGCTCAAGCCGGAATGAACCCTACAGACCAGTGGCTCAGCTATTGCCCGTCTGTTCATAAACCCAGTCGATCGCTTTTTCCTCTTTCACAGCTCTCTCCAGGCCGGACAGATCTTCTCCAAAGAAACGTTTTACCATTTCCAGCGAAGAATCCTGGCTCTCTGCTATGGCAGCGGCCTTCGCCTCCAGCTCCTTGGGGGAAACGGAAAAATTCATCTGTGTGAGAATCTTTTTCATGACCAGCTCAGACTTCACTTCGTCGTAAGCCGCCTGTTTCATCTCATTCATCCGTTCCGCCAGCTCTTTCCCGCGGTTCAGATGCAGCCTGCCTGTGGTCAATGTATCGTACTGCATCCGGTGATTTTCCTGCTGGATGATGAGAGCCAATTCGTTCTGAACCCGTTCCTCCGGGACAGGGATATCGTATGCTTCCACATATTTCCGGAAAGCGTCCTCTTTTGCACTCATTGTTTATCCCCCTTTCCCCCGGAAATAACTACCGCGGCTTCTGTGGTAAGGATTGTGGATGCCACGGAT